>CABSYS010000048.1:0-8914 GCA_902482045.1 uncultured Collinsella sp. | reverse complement strand
CCGTCGAAGCTGACCTCGGCATAGTGGGAAATCTGGACACCGCACAGCTCGTTGACTGCCTGGACCATGGCCTCGGCGCCACCAACGGTATGGCAGGCGTTGATCTTCATGGTCTCGCCCTTGTACACGACCTTGGTGTCGCGCGGAACGGAAATGAGCGTCGCCTGCTTTTGCGTGGGGTCGATACGCGCCAGGATAATCGAGTCGGCGCGGTATGTATCCTCGCCCGGGCGACCGTCAGTGCCAAGGAGTAGCACGTAGAACGGGTCCTTTGCCTCGTCGGTATCAACCAGGATCTGGCGCAGGTTGTCGGTAATGACGTTGGAATCGCCGAGCTTGCCCATAATGGTGGCAAACCACAGGCCGGCGGCAGTCGTAGCGCTCAGCAGCACACCGAGCACGGCAATGAGCGCGACGCGGCGAACCGTATGACCGCGACGGCGCTGACGAGCGCGCTCGGAATAGCGGGCAACGTTATCGCGGCTATAGATTTTTGCCTGAGCGCCGGTCGAAGGTCTTCGAGATTCCGTAATGGGCTTTTTCTTAAACATAGGCAACCTGCATTAGTAGATGACGGGATCGGGAACAGTGGCGTGTTCGACATGAGCGCCAAGCGCCTGCAGCTTTTCAACAAACTGCTCGTAGCCGCGCTTAATGTGATGGATGGCCGAGACCTCGGTCGTGCCGTCGGCAATGAGGCCGGCAACGACGAGTGCCGCGCCACCACGAAGATCCGGTGAGGTTACCTGAGCGCCGGAAAAGCCCTTGACGCCGTGAATCATAGCGTGATGGCTCTCGATGCGAATATCGGCGCCCATTCGCACCAGCTCGGATGCGAACATAAAGCGATTCTCGAAGATGTTCTCGGTGATAACGGAGCTGCCGTCGGCCAGGGCGGAGAGCACCATGATCTGCGCCTGCATGTCCGTGGGGAAACCGGGGAACGGGAGCGTCTGGATATCGACCGGCTTGATACGCTCGGCACGGTTCACATGGACGCCATCCTCGACGCGCTCGCAGTCGATGCCCATGAGCTCCATCTTCTTGAGCACCATGCCCAAATGAATGGGGCAAAAGCCCGTAACATCGACACCGCGATCGTCGGCCATCAACGCGCCGGCAACGATAAAGGTACCGGCCTCGATGCGGTCACCCACCACGCGATGGCTAACGGGATGCAGCTCCTCCACGCCCTCGATGGTCACGACAGGCGTACCGGCGCCGACAATCTTGGCACCCATCTCGTTGAGCATGTTGGCGAGATCGACGATCTCGGGCTCACGGGCGGCATTGTCGATAACCGTGGTACCCTGCGCGCGCACGGAGGCCATGATGAGGTTCTCAGTCGCACCGACGCTGGCAAACTCGAGCGTGACGGTGGTACCGTGCAGGCCCTGGGGCGCGTTGGCGTTAATGTAGCCGTGGGCGGTATCGAACTCAACGCCCAAGGCCTCAAGACCCAAGATATGCATATCGATCTTGCGAGCGCCCAGGTTGCAGCCGCCGGGCATGGCGATCTTGGCGCGATGGAAACGGCCCAGCAGGGGCCCCATCACGGCGGTAGAAGCGCGCATCTTGGCAACGAGCTCGTAGGGGGCCTCCCAAGAATCGACCTGGGAGGTATCGATCTCGAGCGTGTGCTCGTCGAGAACATCGATCGTAGCGCCCATACCCTTGAGCACCTTGCCCATCACGTGGACATCGGAAATATCAGGCACGTTCTGCAGCGTCGTCTTGCCCGGCGCCAGAAGCGTTGCCGCCATAAGTTTGAGCGCGGAGTTCTTGGCACCCGAGACGGGCACGGAGCCTCCGATGGCGTGGCCACCCTCAACGCGGATAATATCCAAGGTCTACCCTTTCAAAAAGCATGCCCGGGGTGGCTGGGCCATCCCGGGCATGATGTGTTCGCAAATGGTCGAACGTTAAAACGTTTGACTATTGGGCAAGCTTGAGCTTACACCATGCGATTTCATTATAGAGGTAGGCGCGGCGTGCATCATCCTCCGACAAATTACCCAGCTTCTCTTCAAAACCTTGAATATCAGCTTTAACCTTGTCGGCGTCGACGGTCGCCAAATCGCAAGCGCGCTCGGCGAGGACGGTCACGACATCGTCCGCAACCTGGGCATAGCCGCCGGCCACGGCAAACGTGTGGTCGACAGTGCCCATGGCCTTATCGGAAACGCGAACGTAACCGCGGTCGATCGTGCAGATTTCGCTGGAGTGAGCAAGCAGAACGCCAAACTCGCCATCCGTGGACGGAATGGACACGAACGCAGCGTCGCCCTCATAGGCGCAGCTCACGGGGCACACGATGCGGATACGCATAACCTACTTCTCCCCCATCTTGCGGGCGCGCTCGCGCACGTCCTCAATCGTGGAAGCATAGCGGAATGCCTGCTCGGGCAGGTCATCGGCCTTGCCGTCGACAATCTCGGCGAAGGAGCGGACGGTATCCTCGACGCGGACGTAGACACCGGGGTTGCCGGTGAACTTCTCGGCGACGTGGAAGGACTGCGAGAGGAACTGCTGAATCTTACGGGCACGGTTGACCGTAAGGCGCTGCTCCTCGGACAGCTCGTCCATACCCAGAATGGCGATGATGTCCTGAAGGTCGGAGTACTCCTGCAGGAGCTCCTGGACCTTGACGGCGACACGGTAGTGCTCCTCGCCGACGATCGAGGGATCGAGAGCGTCGGAGGAAGACGCGAGCGGGTCGATAGCCGGGAACAGACCGAGCGACGAAATGCTACGCGAAAGAACCGTGGTGGCGTCGAGGTGCGTAAACGTCGTGGCAGGCGCCGGGTCGGTCAGGTCGTCTGCAGGGACGTAGACAGCCTGGACGGAGGTAATGGAACCCGTCTTGGTCGAGGTAATGCGCTCCTGGAGGTCGCCCATCTCGGTAGCCAGCGTAGGCTGGTAACCGACGGCGGACGGCATACGACCCAGCAGTGCGGAAACCTCGGAACCGGCCTGGGAGAAGCGGAAGATGTTGTCGATGAACAGCAGAACGTCCTGGCCGCGATCGCGGAAGTACTCAGCGGTGGTAAGGCCAGCCAGACCGATGCGCAGACGCGCTCCAGGCGGCTCGTTCATCTGACCATAGACCAAGCAGGTCTTGTCGATAACGCCAGACTCGCTCATCTCGAGGAACAGGTCGGTGCCCTCACGAGTACGCTCGCCGACACCGGTGAACACCGAGGTGCCGCCGTGCTCCTGGGCGAGGTTGTTGATGAGCTCCTGAATCAGAACGGTCTTGCCGACGCCGGCGCCGCCGAACAGACCCGTTTTGCCGCCACGGATGTAGGGCTCAAGCAGGTCAACGGCCTTGATACCGGTTTCGAAGATCTCGGTCTTGGTGGTGAGCTCGTCGAAGCGGGGCGCTGCGTGGTGGATGGGATAGAACTCCTCCACCTCGGGCATGGGCTTACCGTCGACAGGCTTGCCCATGACGTTCCAAATGCGGCCGAGCGTCTTGGGACCAACGGGCATCTTCATGGGCTCACCGGTATCGGTGGCGATGAGGCCGCGCTGCAGGCCGTCGGTCGAGGACATGGCGACCGTGCGGACGACGCCGCCCGGAAGCTGGCTCTCGACCTCGAGGATCGTGCTCAGATGACCGATCGGGGTCTCGGCCTCGACCGTGAGCGCGTTGTAGATCGGGGGCACCGCACCGTCAAACTTGACGTCGACGACAGGGCCGATGATACGCACGATGCGACCATCGCCGGCAGTCGTCTTCTTGGTGGCTTCCTCGACCGCAAGCTTTACGGTGTTATTAGCCATTACTGTTCCTCCAATGCTGAGGCTCCGCCGACGATCTCGTTGATCTCGGTCGTGATCGAAGCCTGGCGCACGCGACTATACGTGCGGGTAAGGGTCGAGATGATCGCGGTGGCGTTTTCCGTTGCGGAGTGCATGGCCTTGCGGCGCGCACCCTGCTCGGCGGCCGCCGAATCGATCAGGGCCTGGTAGATGACCGTCAGGATATAAGACGGTACAAGCTTGCCGAGAACATGCTCGGGAGAGGGCACGAACTCGAACGTCGACGAGATGCGCTTAGGGGCGTCGGTCTCGTTCTTACGCGGACCGTGGGCCATAGCGATCATCTCGGGGTCGAGCGGCAACAAATGCTCGACGCGAAGCTCCTGATCCACGCGGTTCTTGGCGTGGTGGTAGACAAGCTCGACACGGTCAAGCTCACCGGAACGATACGCATCGCAGATATGAGAGGAGATCATGCGGGCCTGATTAAAATCGGGCTCGGAGGAGTTGCCCTCAAAGTGCATGGTGACGTTTGCGCGGTCACGGAAATACGTGGCCGGTTTGCGCCCACACGCGATGATCTCGCACTCGATGCCGTCGTTCGCCCAAGAAGCGGCGAGCTTTTCGGCCGTGCGCTCCACCGTCGTATTGAAACCGCCGGCAAGGCCGCGGTCCGAGGCAATAACGACAATCAGGCCATGCTTGACGCTCTCATGCTTCTGCAGCATGGGATCGGTGCCCGAACAGGAGGCGTCACCGGCGACCGTCAACATGACGTCGGCCAGCGCCTCCTTATAGGGCTCGGCCTGCTTGGAGCGATCGAGGGCACGACGGATCTTGGCCGTAGAGACCATCTCCATCGTGCGCGTGATCTGCTTGGTCGTGGTAACCGAGGAGATTCGCTTCTTAATGTCGCGAAGGTTGGCCATAGGGCTTAGTTCTCCTCTGATCCAGTCGTATCGGCATGGTGCTTGGCCATGAACTGCTGCTTGAAGTCGCCGATGACGCGCAAGAGCTCAGCCTTGGTGTCATCATCGATCTTCTTGGCGCGAACCTTGTCGAGCAGCGAGCCAAAGCCATTGTCCATGTACTCGATGAGCTCGGCACGGAAAGGCAGCACGTCGGCGATCTCCAGGTCATCCAGGAAGCCCTCGTTGCCAGCGAACAGCGTAACAATCTGCTCACCGACCTCAAACGGCTGGTAGCGCGGCTGCTTCAGGAGCTCGGTCATGCGGGCACCATGGGTCAGCTGCTTCTGAGTAGCCTCGTCGAGGTCGGAGCCGAACTGGGTAAAGCCAGCGAGCTCCTGGTACGAAGCGAGGTCCAGACGGAGGTTGCCGGCGACCTGCTTCATAGCCTTGGTCTGCGCATCGCCACCGACGCGGGACACGGAGATACCGACGTCGACTGCCGGGCGCTGACCCTGGAAGAAGAGCTCGGACTGCAGGTAGATCTGACCATCGGTAATGGAAATGACGTTGGTCGGAATATAGGCCGAGACGTCGCCGTCCTGGGTCTCGATGATCGGCAGTGCCGTCATGGAGCCGTAACCGTTCTTCTTGGACATCTTGACGGCACGCTCGAGCAGACGAGAGTGCAGGTAGAAGATGTCGCCAGGATAGGCCTCGCGTCCGGGCGGACGATGCAGCGTCAGCGACATCTGACGGTAGGCCACGGCCTGCTTGGACAGGTCGTCGTAGATGACGAGCACGTGACCGCCGGGGTTGGTCTCGCTGGCGGGCTTACCGTCCTCGCCGTTGTACATAAAGAACTCGCCGATAGCGGCACCGGCCATAGGCGCGATGTACTGCATAGGGGCGGAATCGGCAGCGGTGGCCGAAACGATGATGGTGTAGTCGAGCGCACCGTGCTGAGCGAGGGTCTCGCGGATGTTGGCAACCGTGGAGGCCTTCTGGCCGATGGCGACATAGATGCAGACCATGCCCTTGCCGCGCTGGTTGAGGATAGCGTCGATGGCGATGGCGGTCTTACCGGTCTTACGGTCGCCGATGATGAGCTCACGCTGACCACGGCCGATAGGCACCATGGAGTCGATGGCCAACAGGCCGGTCTGAACCGGCTCGCACACCGGGGTACGGTCGATGACACCGGGGGCCTTGAACTCGATGGGGCGACGATGCGTGGCGACGATGTCACCCAGGCCGTCGATAGGCTGGCCGAGCGGATTGACGACGCGGCCGAGCATGGCGCGGCTCACGGGGATATCCATAATGCGGCCAGTGGTGCGGCACTCGTCGCCTTCCTTGATGGAGTCGACGGCACCGAACAGAACGGCGCCGACCTCGTCACGGTCAAGGTTCTGGGCAAGGCCGAAGACGGTCTCACCGGTATCGGAGCTCTTGAACTCCAGAAGCTCGCCTGCCATGGCGCTCTTGAGGCCGGAGACGCGCGCGATGCCGTCGCCTACCTCGTCGACCGTTGAAACCTCATGCGTATCGACCGTCGCGGAGAGGCTCGTGAGCTGCTCCTGCAGTTTCTTGGCGATATCCTGGGCATTGAGGGTTTCGGACATTAGGCTTCACCTCCGTACGAATTAGCAGAGTTTGCGAGGGTCTCCTGCGCGATGCGCAGCTGCGTCTTGACGGAAATGTCACGACGCTCGCCGCGGGCCTCGAGCACCAGGCCGCCCACGATAGATGGGTCGACCTGCTCGATAAGGAATACCTTACGGCCGAAGTCCTGCTCGCATTTCTTAGTGATGGTTTGACGCAGCTCGTCGTCGAGCGGGATCGCCGTGGTGACGGTCACGCCCACTACATCCTCGTCTTCCTCGGCAACATACTTAAAGGCAGCTGCCACCTTGGGAAGAAGGTCGAGCTGGTCGCGCTTGGACATGGTGTCGAGCACGGCGATGATCTCGGGGCTGGCGCTAGCCAGGCGCTCGATCATCTCGAGGTCCTCGAACACATGGTTCTCGGCCTTAGCGGCTTCCAGAAGGGAGCGCGCGTAGGTCTCGAGCACCTTGTCCTGATAGCGGCTAGTCGGCATTCAGGCTACCTGCTTCCTGGATGTAGCGCTCGATGAGCTTCTTCTGCTCGCCCTCGTCCTCGAGCGCCTCGCCCACGATCTTGGTGGCGACGGCAACGGACAGGTCGGCGATGGAGCTCGCGGCACCGGCGTAGATGGACTTGCGCTCGTCCTCGACGGTCGTATGGGCCTTGGCGATGATCTCCTCGGCCTCCTTGTGAGCAGCCTCGATGATACGGGCACGCTCGGACTCGGCGTCCTTACGGGCCTCGAGAACGATGTCGGCAGCCTGACGACGGGCGTCGGTGACGATCGAGTCGGACTCAGCGCGCTTGGCGATAGCCTCCTGCTTGGTCTTCTCGGCCTCGTCGAGGCTCTCCTCGATCTTCTTGCCGCGCTCCTCCATGGTTTTCATGATGCCCGGCAGGGCGACCTTGGCCAGCACGATCCAGATGATCAGGAAGGCGATAAGCGCCGGGATGAACTCCGCCATCTTAGGGATGAGGATGTCCGCACCGGCGGCGCCGTCCTCGGCGAACGCGGAAACCGGCATGAGCAGCGCGGCCGCGGACGCGGAGAGTGCGATCGCGCTCTTCTGGGATGAAAGATTCATACTTGACGCTCCGTGCTATTTAACGATCAGCGCGACAACGAAGCCGATCAGAGCCAGAGCCTCGCCGAAGGCGGAGCCCATGATGAAGACGGTGAACACGCGGCCCTGGACCTCAGGCTGACGGGCCATAGCACCCGTAGCACCCAGAGCAGACAGGCCGATAGCAAGACCAGCGCCGATAACACCGAGACCGTAACCGATAACTCCCACGATTCCTCCTTTGTCGTGCGTGTCTTATTTCACGCAGGATAACCTTTTTATAACTGCCGGGCTCCATGGGTACGGGCACCGGCGGTTTAACGAATTGCCTTACCTTTAAGGCGCGAACGGAAGACTACTACTCCTCCTCCGCGACCTCCTCTGCCTCGGAGACATACACGGCGGTAAGGACCGTGAAGACGTAAGCCTGGATGGCGCCGACCACGAGCTCAATCGCATAGATCAGGATGAGGATGGCAAGCCAGGCCAACGAAGGCAGGGCGCCGACGGCGTGGGCCGCGGAAACCTGCTGAAGCAGCGGCTGCATGAACATGCTCGCCATGATGGCGAACGAGCCCATGACCACGTGTCCTGCGAACATGTTGCAGAACAGACGGACGGCGAGCGTGATGAGGCGCAGGAAGGTAGAGAAAAGCTCGACGACCCACACAAGCACGTTCATCGGGAAGCTCACGCCCTGCGGGGCGAGGCTCTTGATGTAGCCGATCACGCCGTGAGCCTTGCATCCGTAGTAGATGAAGTACACGAAGGCGAAGATGGCGAGCGCGGCGGTGGAGCCGATTGCGCCGGTGCCGGGCTTCATTCCCGGGATCAGGCCGATCATGTTATTGATCAGGATGAACAGGAAAAGCGAGCACAGGAACGGGAAGTGCTTCTTCCAGTTCTCACCCACGACGCCCTTGCCGATATCGTTCTCGACGTACTCGATGATGTACTCGAAACCGTTGACGAAGAAGCCCTTGGGAACCAGGGTCTGCTTCTTCTTGAACACGGCCAGGACGATCAGGAGCACGATCGTGGAGACGATCAGCCAAAACGAGTACTGCGTGATGCCGCAGCTCAAATCGCCCACGACAGGGGTGGAGCTGAACTCGCTGACCAGATGATTAATCTCATCAGGCAGCTTTTCAAAAATTTCCACGACTTACCTTTCGACCTCATGAGGATCCCGCAGCGCCTTGGCGACGCGAACCGTGCAGGCGGCCATAAAGGCCACGAAACCGATCGCCTCGCCCAGGAGGAACATGCGAAATGCCTCTCCGAACAACGCAAACACAACCAAGGTAAAGACAAGCAACGCGATTGCCGAGACCGCGAGACTCACCATACCCTTGAGCATGTCCGCATTCTGCTTATCGTCAAGAACCGGCTTGAGCGTAAAGACAAAGGGAAGGAAGGCAATCGCGCCCGCGATGGCACCTGCAACGATAGCGAGCAGATCGGCTATCTGAAACACTGGCTTCCTCGCTTTCCTTTTTAACGCCTCACAGAACAGTTCCCGCCAAACATTGGTGACTATTGTACGAGCCAATCGCTAAAGTACAACCG
>CABSYS010000047.1:0-8919 GCA_902482045.1 uncultured Collinsella sp. | reverse complement strand
GTCGGCAGCGTCAGATGTGTATAAGAGACAGGTCTTGCGCGGTAAAGACGTTCTTGGAGCGGATAATCCGATCGATATGTTGCATGGGCATCCCCATCTCTGGCAGGAAATTCAATACCCCCGAGTGTACTCCCCCGCCCTTGTAGCAAAACCCCAAGCGGCAAACGGCAACTTTGCCAGCCCTAGCGGCAGGTGGCATACTGGAGAAAGCCTGTACGATTTTGCGATCAACCCAGCAAGGAGCAAATCGACCATGACGAAGACCAAGGCACAGCAAATTATGGCGGCAACCGAGGTTCGCGCGGCAGACGACGTCACCGCGGCCATCCGAGATATCGCCGCCGAGTTTGAACCCTACATCATCAAGCAGCGCCGACACTTCCATAAGCACCCGGAGCTGAGCCTTGCCGAGGAGCGCACGACTTCCGACATCGCCAACCAGCTCGACGCCATGAATATCCCCTACGAGCGTCCGCTCAAAACGGGCCTGGTGGCGACGCTCCGCGGTACCGCGCCCGATGCCTACCGCGAAGACGGCACGCCGCGCCGCCGTATCCTGCTGCGCGCCGATATCGACGCCCTGCCTGTCACCGAGCAGACCGGCGAGGAGTTCGCCAGCGTCAACGAGGGCTGCATGCACGCCTGCGGCCACGACTGCCATATCGCCATGATGCTCGGCACGCTGCAGATTCTGCGCCACATGACCGATGACATCCACGGCGAGATTCGCATCGTATTCCAGCCCAGCGAGGAAAACGGCCGGGGTGCCAAGCTCATGATCGGCACGGGTGTGCTCGATGGCGTCGACGGCGCCTACGCCGCGCACATCTGGAGCGAGGTCGATGCCGGCACCGTAAGCTGCGAGCCCGGCCCGCGCATGGCAAACACCGACTGGTTCCGCATCGACGTCCGCGGCACCTCGTGCCACGGCGCCATGCCCCAGCGCGGTCACGACGCTGTTATGGTGGCCGCAGAGATCGTCAACGCCCTGCAGACCATCGTCTCGCGCGAGATTAGCCCCTACGAACCCGCTGTCATCACCGTCGGCGAGCTGCACGGCGGCACCGCGCGCAACGTTATCGCCGGCACGGCGTACCTCGCCGGCACGGTGCGCACCTATGGCGACAAGACGCATGAGGAGATGCCCGAGCTTATGCGCCGTATCGTGGAGCACACCGCAGCAGCACTAGGCGCCGAGGCCGAACTCACCGACTACACCATCGCCAACTACAAGGTCGAAAACGATGCCGCCTCGAGCGAGCGCTGCCGCCAAGCTGCGCTCAAGTGCCTGGGTCCCGCGGGCGAGGGCCATTACCGCGGCACGCTTTCGGGCGAGGATTTTTCGGAGTACCTGCGTCGCGTACCAGGCGTGCTCGCCTTTGTCGGCGCGCGCAATCCCCAGATCGGCGCCACCTATGCCCAGCACTCCTGCTTCTACAAGATCGACGAGAGCGTGCTCGCCAAGGGCTCCATGGTAGCCGCTCAGTATGCCATCGACTTTTTGGCCGAGCCCACGCAAGAAGAGCTCGACGGCCCCACGATCGCCGCGGTTGCCGAGACCAATCCCGACCTGGCAGCCAAGCTGCGCTCTGCCAAGGCAACGGCCGCCGAGGCCCGCGACGCCATGCACGACGCCCGCACCGCCCGCCATGCCGCCATCAAGGGCATTCACGACGCCCGCGCCGCTGCTCGCCATGAGGAGAAGCGCGACGAGTAGCCGTCACGCCCACCCGTAACAACCTGGCCATAGCAAAGCGGGGGGGGGCGGACGTTGGAAAGACGCCCGCCCCCCCGCTCATTTGTCAAGCACTATTTCTACCATTTCTACCCCGTCCCCAAATGGCGTCCAAATGGCAGGCGGCAGGGTTACTCGTCCTGAGGGTCCTCGTCAGAGCTTGACTCGGGCGCCGGCTCAGGCTCAGGCACAGCCGCCGGCTCGGGCGCAGACACAGGCGCCGGCTCGGGCGCAGGCTTGGACTCCGGCGCAGACTCAGGCGCTGGCGCTGGCGAAGCATCCGGAGCACTGTAACCCGAAGCGGCGGACTTCTTTTCGAAGGGCAGTACAAAAGTCAGAACGTCGTCCTTGTCCTCGTCGGCCCACTCACTTGCATAACGTGCGGCCCAATAGCCAACGGCACGGTGCTTGAGCATCTTGCCAAAGACCGTTAGAAATACGGTGACGAAAGCGACCAGCACCAGGAACAGCACGAGCGTAATGCCGTCGCCGGTAACAATCGCCTCAATGCCCGTAGGACGATAGTAGTAGCTATACATACCAACAGAGGCAATGGCGCCAAAGACGACCGTCAAGATCCATGTGACAACGTTGGCGACCAAACCCGTCAAAAACTCGGGAAGGAACGAAGCGCAGAACAGCTTGGTCTTATTGTTCTTAAAGGCCGTCCAAACCTTATCGAGCGAAAACGCGCTCTCGACGCGACCGGTCACCGCAAAGTGCATCACGGCAATGTCGGCGAACATCTTAAAGAAGACCCCCAGGACCGCCGTGGCAATCATAGCCAGAACGAGCAGGCCAAGCGAGCCAAACAGCGCAGCCTCGAGCGCATAAGAGCCGTAATAAGAATACGAGCCCGCGGCGCCAATTACCACGCCCTCCACCAGCGAAAGCACTACACCGATAACGGGAATGGCAGCGATAACCTCGAGCACGACCGAAATAACGCTCGAAAAGACTCCGAGGCCAAACGACGTGGAACGCATGAGTGGACGGTCCATACCGTCATCGACCTTGAGCGAAAGATCACGGCCCCACTCGATACCAAAGCCGGAACCGCATACGCTCGCAATGCAAGCTGCCAAAAAGCCGATGGCAGCCGCAATGCCGCCAATAACGGGAATAAACAACACGAGCACTGACACAACGCAAATCAGCGCCGGCAAAAACGCGATTTGGCATACACGCTGAAGCACGCCCGGAGTCTTGGTCATATCTTGGAACGCCTGAGCCACACAGCCCTTTGACACATTCGCCACGGGCGGTTGCGGAACAAACTGCTGGGGCTGAGACTGTCCCTGGGGAGCGGGGCCGGCGGCCTTAACCTCGGTATTAGGGGCACCGCAAACGCCGCAGAACTTGTCGTTATCGCCCATGGGGGCGCCACACTGCGAACAGAACATCGAAATCATCCCTTCGTATCTAGAGCGAATCACCTGGATCGCAAACGGTGTCTTTGGGATCATTATCGCCCAATGTGGGGACAAATACCGCAAGATGACCGATTTGCAACGTAGCCGGTTTATTCAATGATTCGAAGCGCGCACCAGGGCTAGTTCGTGCCGCGGAAGCCCTTGCCGACGATTTCGGAGCTATCGACGATGGTGATGAAGGCGCCAGGGTCAATCTCGCGGGTATAGCGGCGCAGTTGCACTGCCTCGCGACGGCTCAGCACGCTCATAATCACCGTGACGCACTTGCCCGAGAAAGCGCCGTAGCCACGGCTGATCGTTGCCGTGCGGTTGAGATGCTTGACGATAAACTCCTCGACTTTAAGGGGCTCGGAGCAAATGATCGTGCAGACCTTACGAAGGTGAATGCTCTCGATAGCCTTGTCGACCACAAGCGTCTTGGCAAACAGACCGAGCACGCAGTACAGACCGACGCGCGGGCCATACAGGAAAGCCGCGATGGTCACGATGCCGATATCGACCAGCAACAGGGCACGGCCGATCTCAAGCGTCGTGCGGCGTTTGAGAATCATGGCAAGGATGTCGGTGCCGCCCGTCGAGGCGCCAATGTCAAAGACAATGGCACTGCCCAGCGCCGGCAAGATGACGGCAAAACACAGGTCGAGCCACATATCGCCCGTCATCGAAACATCCGTCGGAATGAAGAGCTCAAACAGCGAGACGTAGGCCGAAAGCGCAAACGAGGCAAAGACACTCCAAAGGATTGCCTTGCGCTCCAAAAAGATAAAACCCAGGATGACCAGGACCGCGTTGATAATCCACATAAAGACGCCGACGGGCAGAGTCGGGAACAGCGTGGAAAGAATGACCGACACGCCCGAGGTGCCGCCAAAAGCAAAGTGATTAGGGGTTTTAAACGCAACGATGGCGAAGGCCGTAAGAATCAGGCCCAGATTGAGCTCGGCAAAAAAGCGCGGAAAGCCTGGTTCCTGGCTGCGCTTGCGGCCGGCGCGCTCGCCACGTTCGATATCCTCGCGACCGACAACGCGCTCCATCGGCACCACCGGAGGACGATGCATCTCCTCGGCGGCACGCGACGCCGCCTCTGCCGCAGCGGCTTCAATCGCCCATGCCTTGCTTTCGGTCTCGTGTTCGTCGGCCATTACGGCAACCCTTCGTTAACAATTTGGAAACAATGCGCCCATTAGGGTAACGCGGAACGCGAAGATTGCAACCCTTAGTTAGACGAGCGGTATGCCTGCATCGGGGGCATATAGAAAACGGTCGACCGCACTTTTGCTTGCGCGGTCGACCGTTTAGCGTTTTCGCAGGTAAAACCTATCGAAACAAACCTGTCCCTATTTGGTAGGTTACTCGTGCTGGCTGGTGCGGTGCTCGTACTCCTCGGGGGTGATGACATCCTCGATGCGCAGGTTGACGCCTGCCACCTCAAGGCCGGTCATCGCGGCCAGACGCTCGGTGACGCGCGCCTTAACGTCGTCAAAGATCGCAGGCGCATAGGCGCCGTACTCGATGATGACCGAGATGTTGACGACCACGCGGTTGTCGTCGGTGACCTCGACCGTCACGCCCTTGGTCAGGTTCTCGGCACCAAACTGTTCCTGCACAAAGTGCATAAGGTTACCCTTCATGCCCAGAACATGCGGCACCTCGCGGGTGGCCATGGCGACGATCTTCTCGATCACACCGTTGGAATAGGTCAGCGAGTCCTCGGACTCGTCCGCCTCCTCGTCCATCTCCTCGTTGTCCTCGTCCGTGTCGGACTCGGCCTCGACGAGTGCCTCGTCCTCGAGCGTCACGTCCCCGGCATCGGCGACGGCCTCATTCGCCTCGAGCTCGGTATCGGCCACATCGACCTTCGTGTTAAAAGCCATGGTTCCTCCTTATGCCTGCCGCAGATGCGACAGTCGAATTCATATTAGCGGCCGCTAAACAGACGGCCGAAGAAGTTGACGATACCGTTCTCGCCGTCGCGAATCTGGCCGATCACGGCGCCGATCAGCACAAAGAATGCGATGACAAGCGTGTCCCACAGACCCAACGTAAGTACCAGCACGGCGAGGATAAAGCCTGCCAAGGCGCCGAGCGTAGTATTGGGGTGGCGCACGGCGTAGCTCCAGATAGCAGCGCCCGTACCTTTGATGAGACCCATGGCCTCGTCAAAGTCGTTGGCGGCGCTGTCGTGCTGCTCGCCGGCCTCGGGCTTGGTGTCGGCGGACTCGCCTGCCGGCGTAGCGTTCTGGTCGATCGTCAGGCGCGGCGTGCGGGCGGTCTTGTCTTGATTGGTATCACTCACCGGAAACCTCCACGGTCTGGACGGTAGTCTTGGACGGCAAAAAACGGACGCGCGCGGTCGTGCCCGGCGTGCCGAGCATGGTGTCGCAGGCCTTCTCGATGCGCTGCTGCATCGAGGTGGCAAGAGCGGCAACGTCCTTGTCATCGAGCGCGATGGCCTCGACCTTAAAACGAACGCGCGACTCGTCGGAGCCTTGAACGCGTGCCTCGATATGCTCAACCATCACGCGATCATCGCACTCTGCCACGGCACGGGCGCACGAGGAAAGCGCTGCGAGCGTGACCTCGATATTGCGCTCCCCCGCCGGATGCACGCAGGACGGCTCGCGACGCGCGAACATCAGGCGGAAAAAACCGATGAGCACGCCAAGCGCCACGATAGCGGCACACCCCGTAACGACGACGCGAGGCATGGCGTCACGCAGCAGCAGCATAAAGCGATACGTATACGGTCCCCAGAACTGGCAGACAAGCGTACCCAGCGCCACGATGGCGGCGGCAAGATACACGATCGCTAGGGCTCGTTTGAGTACGCGCACGCGCGCTCCCTTCAGGTTTCGGTCCACAGGATGCAAAACGGTTCGCATCATTATAAAAGAGCCGGGTCCGGTGCTGTACGCACGCGGATCCGGCTCATCTATTCCACGAGGCTTGCATGCTCGCTTCATTATGCCCAGATATGCACGGCTTAACCCGTGTGGGCGCTACTCCTCCTCGAGGGCAGCGATGACCTCGTCGGTCATATCCATGGTGCTGTAGACGTCCTGGACGTCGTCGAGCTCCTCAAGACGGTCGATAAGGCGCTGGACCTTCTTGGCGTCGGTACCGGAGACCTCGGTCGGGGTGGTCGGGACCATAGTGGTCTCGGAGCCCTTGACCTGGACGCCCTGCTCCTCGAGCGCCTTGGAGACAGCCATGACGTCGTTAGCAGCGGTCCAGACGATCCACTCCTCGCCGGCGTCCTCGTAGTCCTCGCCACCGGCCTCGGCGATGGCCATCATGAACTCATCCTCGTCACCGGCAGCACCGTTGGCGATCATGGTCTCCTTCTTGGCGTTCTCGTCCAAGATCTCCTTGGCGACGACGATCTGGCCCTTGCGCTCAAACTGGAAGGCGACGGAGCCGGAGGTGCCCAGGTTGCCGCCAGCGTGGGAGAAGGCGGAACGGACATCGGCGGCAGTGCGGTTGCGGTTATCGGTCAGGCAGTCGACGTAGACGGCGACACCGGCGGGACCATAGCCCTCGTACACGATGTTCTCGTAGACAGCGGCGTCGGCACCCGAACCGAAGGCCTTGTCGATAGCGGACTTGATCTTGTCCTTGGGCATGGACTGAGCCTTGGCCTTAGCAACAGCAGCAGCGAGGCTGGCGTTGTTCTCGGGCAGCGGGTCGCCGCCGAGACGGGCAGCAACGGTGATGTTGCGGCTCAGCTTGGAGAAGAGGGCGGAACGCTTGGCGTCCTGCGCGCCCTTACGATGCTTGGTTGTGGCCCACTTAGAGTGTCCGGACATACGTGTCTCCTATCGGTTTCGACCTAAAGCCCAGCGCAGATGCTCGGGCAATATAAACAAACGTCGTTATGATATACCTACTGGCCTGCGAGATAAACCCCAAAATGAAGGCGTCGTGATGATACAGCCCCTTAGTGCAAAGTAACCTGTCCCCTTTGCACCAAATTAGGACCAGAGGAGGTCGCTGCGGGTGATGGTGGCGCCGATGGCAAAGGGCATGCAGGCGATGACCGGATACAGGTAGCGCATGTAGGTCGAGCCGTTGCAGGGACCGATCAGGCACACGGCGAGCACGCCCAGCAGCGGCACCCAAATGGCCAGCCCGCGCCACGAATGACGACGTAGCAGATAGACCACCACGGCGATCATGATCCACACATAGGTGGCCGAGCTCATGGTGAGCGAGATAAACGGGATGCGTTGTACTGCCACGCGATACAGGTTGATCAGGTGGTCGCACCAGCGCACAACCTTGCCATCGACCGGATGGAAGTCAAAGTACTTGAGGTTATCGGGCTTCGCCATGATCTCGGCACTGCGCGCCGTGCTGTAGACCCATGCGTCGCGAGCGCTCGGATAAAAATACCCATAGTAGTTATTGATGAGCGCCGAGATATAGCACCCGGGGTCCTTTTTGAACATCTGGGCCCACACCTCAAAATAGGCCTTGATGTCCTCCTGCGAGGCGTACTCGTTAAAGCAATTTTTGACGGCGTCCGACTTATCCGGGTTGTAACGGCGGCCCAGGTTCTCGTACTTGAGCACACGGTCGATCACGGCACGCTCTTCGTCGGTCACCAAGCCGTCGCAAGGAGCCTCCACGATGGTGCCGTCCTCCTTAACCGTGGGGTTGACGCCCGAGTTGAGGCCGTCGTGCTTTTGCACAAAACGAGCCGTCTGCTGGAACGGAATCGAGAGGATTTCGCGCTTGGAACCAGGCGTGATGTCGTGTGCCGGCATAAAGACCTTGGTGAAGTACATATTAGAGGCAAGGCAGAGTGCAAGCACCGCAAGAACTCCCACCCAGCGGAAACGCGGGGTGGCGCCCGAAGGCGCAGCACCGGCCTGCTTGGCTGCACGATGAGCCACATGCGCGTCCCATGCGCAAAACGCCGCCGCGATTACGCATGCCGCCAGGGGAAACACCAGGCCGCCGTTGCGCAGAAACGTGGAACCCATGGCGCCCAGAGCGAGCAGCAGCCAATCATGGCGCGCAAAGAGCACGGGCCTCTGTTCGCCCGCACGCTCGGCATTGGCATCGCGACGGGGCAGGCCGCAGGCCACGAGCTTCACGGTCTGCACCAACAGCACTAAAAACGCGTCGGCAAACAGCACATCTTTGGTAAGCAGGGCCGCGTAGTTGGAGAACATGGGCATAAACACAAAGAACAGCAAGATCACGCCGCGGACCGGCAGGCTCACGCCCAGCTTGCGCAGCGACGAGATGGAATAGGCCATGCAGGCGGCCGTAATGACAAACTGAGCGCAGGTGTAGATGGCAAGACCCGCGTTGGCGCTGTTGAACAGTGAAAGCCCCAGCTGGACGCACGAACCGATGATAGCCGTGTGCACCACGGGATGATGTCCGTTGAGCAACACATTGGGATTGAGCAGACGCAGGTAGTCACTCGTGCCGTTGGGATAGTTGAACCACTGGCGAATCTGCGCGCCCGTATCTCCCATAAAAAGGCCAGGCAGCGAAGCGATGAGCGTGGGCGCCCAGGCGATCATAAGCACCAGGAAGGGCCCGGCAAAGGGATGGACCGAGAGCACGGCGTGAGCCACACGCCATACGCGGCCAAAGTGCGCTTCGGAAAACGGAATGCGCCGAGAGCTCAGCCAATCTAGACACTCAAAGGCGAGGTAGAAGGCAACGACCGCCAAGAGCATCCAGCCCCTGTCTCTTATACACATCTGACGCTGCCGACGACTTAATAGGTGTAGA
>CABSYS010000046.1:0-8928 GCA_902482045.1 uncultured Collinsella sp. | reverse complement strand
GGCCCACGCCGCCTGGGAGCCGGTGATTCCCTCTGGCACGGCCAACATTGTCTGGATCGTCGGCGCCTCGGGGCTCGGCAAGCCCATCAACGAAGCCGTCCACCGCCCCGAGCTCTTTTGCGAGCGTTGCGGCTGCGAGCCCACCGACATCGCCACGCCCGAGTGCGTCGCCCAGGTACTCAATGCCGAGCTGCAGATGCTGAACCTCAACAATGCCCGCATCATGCTCAACCAAGCCGACACACTTGCCGACTCAACGATAGCCGACCGCTTCGAGGCAGCTCTCGACCGCCCCGTCGTCGCCAGCAGCCTCAAGTAGCCGGCCCCATCTCCTCAGTTGCGGTGAAATACGGACTGTTTGGCCGCCTGACGGCCGCAAACAGTCCGTATTTCACCGCAACTGAGGGGGGGGACACAGCATCTTTGCTGCTAGCGGGGGACGTAGCGGCCGGGTTGGGCTCCGGTGGGCTCGCCGTCGCGCGCGGCCAGCACGCCATTCACAAACACAGCCTTGGCGCGGCCATGTGCCTCAAAGCCCTCGAGCGGTGTGTAGTCCACAGCCTGATGCTGCGTCGCGGCGCTGATCGTCCAACGCGCGCAAGGATCCCACACGCACACGTCGGCATCGGCACCCTCGGCAAGACAGCCCTTGCGCGGGTACATGCCAAACACGCGCGCCGGGTTCTCGCTCATCAGGCGGCAGAGGTCCTCGGGGCCCAGTTGCCCCTCAAAGCTCGTGGCGATCGCGACGGGACGATGCTCCACGCCGGGCCCGCCGTTGGGAATCGCGCGGAAATCGTCGCGCCCGCGGTCCTTTTGCCCGTGCAGGTTAAAGCTGCAGTGGTCGGTCGCGATCGTATCGATCTCGCCAGCCACAAGCGCCTCGCGCAGTGCCGCACGGTCGCCCGCATGGCGCAGCGGCGGGCTCATCACATATTTGGCGCCCGCAAAGCCGTCCTCGCCCTGCTCCAAATAGCACACATCGTCGAGCATCAGATACTGAGGACAGGTCTCAACATAGATGTTCTTCTGCCCGCGCGCCTTGGCAGCGCGAATGGCCTCGAGCCCCAG
Organism: uncultured Collinsella sp.; assembly: GCA_902482045.1. Classification (GTDB taxonomy): domain Bacteria; phylum Actinomycetota; class Coriobacteriia; order Coriobacteriales; family Coriobacteriaceae; genus Collinsella. The sequence goes on along the minus strand of CABSYS010000046.1, from coordinate 7,857 downwards.
CTTGGTCGAAAGGTGCACCACGTTGACCGGAGCGTCCCCGGCCAAGTGCGCCAGGTACAGCAGGCGGCTCACGGCCTCGGCCTCACACACGTCCGGACGGCTGAGCGCATGACCCTCGGGCCCATGGATTCCCTGCTCGTACACACGCTTCTGCAGCGCGTTGACCAGCGTACCGTTCTCGCAATGCACGCACAGTATGCCGCCAATACGCTTGAGCTCCTCGAGCACCTCGAGCGTCTCGGCATCGTCCAGGCGCAGATGATCGTAGGCAAAGTAGGTCTTGAACGACGATACGCCCGCCTCGCGCATGGCCGAAAGATCGGCGCGGTTGCGCTCGTTCCACTCGGCGAGTGCCATATGAAAGGCGTAGTTGGCCGTGCAGGTTCCGTCGGCGCGACGATGCCACTCGGCCAAGGCATCGGGCATGGTCACGCCGCGATCGGCCGTCGCGTAGTCCACGATGGTCGTCGTGCCGCCGCAGGCAGCCGCGCGCGTGCCGGTCTCAAAGCTATCGGCTGTCCAATCCATGCCGGTCCAGCACTGCATGTGCGTGTGGCCGTCGATAAAGCCGGGAAACACCCAGCAGCCCGCGGCGTCCTCGACGGTATCGCCCTCGGCCGGCTCGATCGCCGCGGCGATCCGCACGATCTTATCGCCATCCATGGCAAGATCGGCGCGGCGAAGCCCCTGGGGCGTCACGAGCGCGCCGTTTTTGATGATGATCATAATTGCTCCTTATTGATTGATGCTGTTGGCCACGCGATCAAAATACGAGCAGGCGGCGATATGCTCCGTTATGCGTCGCTGTCCCTTGGCGGTATCGACGTCCCACAGCTCGTAGGCACGCGTCTCGACCAGCACCACGTCAATACGGTCCTTGAGGATCGAACCGCCGCCGTCCTTGCCCTCAAGACGCATGAGCGCATCGAACAGTTCCGCCGGAAAGAGTACCGGGCTCGAAGGCTCCCCGTTGCACGCAAGACGCACCGGATGCTTGCGGCCACGCTCGTCAAATGCACGAACCATGGCCTCAAAAGAATCCGCGCTCACAAGCGGCTGGTCGCCAGGCAAAAAGAGGCAGCCTTTCCAGTTGCGTTCGACCCCCCACGAAAGGCCCGCACGGACGCTTTCGCTGCGCAGCTCGCCATCGTGCAGCACGCACGAACAATGCTTGTCCTCGCAAATCTGGGCGACCTCGGGCCAACGCGTCGAAACCACGACGTCAAAGCCCCGGGGAACCGAATCGATGGTCCGGGCAATCAGCGGCTCGCCATAGATATCGGCGAGCATCTTGTTAGAGCCAAACCGCTTGCCCTCGCCCGAAGCCATAATGACGCAACCGAGTTTCATCTCCGCAAACCTCCCCTGGCTGCCTTGGACACCATAGTTGCTATACCCACCATAGCAAGCTCGCACTCCGTCGGAACAGGCACGCACTCGTTTTCCAGCGAACGCCCCTTGGCTCCCCATAGCACAAAGGAGGGCACCCCGCGACGCAGGGCACCCTCCTCAATGGTGCAGATATGCCTACTCAGCGTCGCCGGTAAACGTGGTACCGGTCTTGCCGGCAAGACCGTCACGCGCCTTCTCGAGCAGCGTGATGAGCGCCGTGCGGCCCGGCTTGCTCTCGGCAAACGACGAGGCTGCCTGGACCTTGGGCAGCATGGAGCCGCGACCGAACTCGTTGGCCTCGGACAGACGCTTTACGTCAGCCGCGGTCAGCGTGTCGAGCCACTGCTCGTGGTCGGTGCCAAAGCCAATGGCAACCTTCTCCACGGCCGTCAGGATAACCAGGGCATCGGCGTCGAGCTGCTCGGCGAGCTTCTCGGCCGCAAAGTCCTTATCGATGACGGCGGCAGCGCCCTTAAGGTGGTTGCCCTGGGCCTTGGTGACGGGAATACCGCCACCGCCGCAGGAGATCACCACGTGGTTGGACTCGACGAGCGACTTGATGGTGTCGAGCTCGACGATGTTCACGGGCTTGGGCGAGGCAACCACGCGACGGAAGCCCTGCTTCTCGTCGTGGATGAACTGGTAGCCGCGGTCGGCCTCCAGCTCCTTGGCCTCGGCCTCGCTCATCCACGGACCAATCGGCTTGACCGGGTCGGCAAAGGCCAGGTCGTCTGCCGCAACCTCGACCTGGGTGAGCACGGTGGCGACACCCTTGTCGATATTGCGGTCGAGCATTTCCTCGCGCAGCGCATTTTGCAGGTCATAGCCAATGTAGCCCTGGCTCATGGCGCCGCAAACGGACAAGGGGCAGGGAACGTACTTCTGAGGATTAGAGCGCGTGAGCTCGGCCATCGCGTTGGCGATCATGCCCACCTGGGGACCGTTGCCATGCACGACGACGACCTCGTTGCCCTCCTCGATCAGGTCGACGATAGCCTTGGAAGTCGTCTTGACGGCCTCCATCTGCTCGGGAAGGTTGGCGCCGAGGGCGTTTCCGCCCAAGGCGACAACGATACGCTTAGCCATTTCTCAGCCCAGCTTTAGGCCTGGAACCAGCGGGCGGTGTCGCGCTCGTCGAGGGCCTTGAGGGTAGCGGCGGGATCGGCAACCTTCTGCAGGAACATCATGGCAGCGATGGCGTACGGCTTGTAGCTGGCCTCCTTGTACATGCCCACGCGGTGCATGTCGAAGACGTCGGCGTTGACCTCGCCGTGCTCGCAGGAGACACCGGAGATGTCGGCGGGCAGCGGGTGCATAAAGATGGTGTCCTGGCCGTTGACGGTCTTCTCCATGAGCTCGGTCGTGGAGCACCAGTCCTGATGGGTGGCGTTCTGAGCGAGCAGCTCCTTCTCGAGCGCAGCGATGCCGGCGTCGTCGCCCTCGGCGTACAGGTTGGTGCGCTTCTCCATGGCGGCAAACGGAGCCCAGCTCTTGGGGATCACGATGTCGGCGCCCTCGAAGGCCTCGGCCATGGTGTTGGCCTGCTTAAAGGTGGTGCCGGACTCGGCGGCATAGCCCTTGGCGCGCTCGACGACCTCGGGCATGAGGTCGTAGCCCTCGGGGTGAGCCAGGGTGACGTCCATGCCAAAGCGGGGCAGCAGGCTGATCAGCGACTGCGGGCAGGACAGCGGCTTGCCGTACGAGGGAGAATAGGCCCAGGTAACGGCAACCTTCTTGCCCTTGAGGTTCTCGAGGCCGCCAAACTCGTTGATGAGGTAGAGCATGTCGGCAGAGGACTGCGTGGGGTGATCGGAGTCGGACTGCAGGGAGATGAGCGTGGGACGGTGATCCAGAACGCCGTCCTCGTAAGCCTGCTTGACAGACTCGGAGACCTCGGCCATATAGGCGTCGCCCTTGCCGATGTACATGTCGTCGCGGATGCCGATGACGTCGGCCATGAAGGAAATCATGGTAGCGGTCTCGCGGACGGTCTCGCCGTGAGCGATCTGGGACTTCTTCTCGTCCAGGTCCTGCAGCTCAAGGCCGAGCAGGTTGGCGGCCTTAGAGAAGGAGAAGCGCGTACGGGTGGAGTTGTCGCGGAACAGCGAGACGGCCAGGCCCGAATCGAAGATCTTGGACGAAACGTTGTTCTCGCGCAGCTCGCGCAGAGCGTCGGCGACGATGTAGAGCGCCTTGAGCTCATCGGTGGTCTTATCCCAGGTGTGCAGGAAGTCGCTGCCGTACATACCCTTAAAGTCGAGTCCGTTCAGCTGCTCGACGAGGTCGGTAAACTTGGCGTCCATGTAAATGTCCTTTCTAAAGGTGAAACGATCGCAATGAGTAGATGCGCTCCGGCATGCGCGTGTGGCCAGAACATGCAAAGCGCTATGACGAGGACCCGCTACCGTTGAGGAAGCATGGGAGATAACGACCGCGGGCCCCAAGTCAACAGGGGGTGCCGGGGGCATAAACTGCCCCCGGCTCAACAAGATCGAGGAATGGGACTAGTCGATCTTGTTGTTGGTCAGACCGGCGCGGAACACGGTGGCATCGCCATCGGCCTGGCTCGGATCGTAGAGGTTCAGGGCAGCCACATACATGGCGGCAGCGGTGACCAGGTCGTCCTTGTAGGTGACCTCGTTGGGAGCGTGAGCCTGAGACTCGGCACCCGGGCCAAAGCCGACGCAGGGGATGCCATAGCGGCCCTGGATGGAAACGCAGTTCGTGGAGAAGGTCCACTTGTCGCACAGCGGACGACCGGTGCGCTTGTCCATGCTGGGCTCGCAGCCGATGCGCTCGTCACCGAACATGGCCTTGTGGGCGTCGACGAGGGCCTTGACGTGCGGAGCGGTCTCCTTGTTGATCCACGTGGGGAAGTAAGCCTCGGTCTCGTAGACCTCGCCGGTCCAGGACGGACGGTCGTACATGTACATGGAGACCTTCACGTCGTCGCCGTACTTCTTGGCGGCCGGCAGGTTACGGATCTCGTCCAGGCAGGACTCCCAGGTCTCACCGGCGGTCATGCGACGGTCGATGGAAATGGCGCAGGAGTCAGCGACGGCGCAACGGCTGGGGCTGGTGTAGAAGATCTGGCTGACGGTGCAGGTGCCGCGGCCCAGGAAGCGGGCGTCCTCGAAGTGCTCGGGGTTGTACTTGGGGTCGAGCATCTTGACGAGGCCCTTGATGTCGGTCGACTCGTCGCAGCCGTTGTTGTTGAGGGCGCGGACGTCAGCGATGATGTCGGCCATCTTGTAGATGGCGTTGTCGCCGCGGTCGGGAGCGGAGCCGTGGCAGGAGGTGCCGTGAACGTCGACGCGGATCTCCATGCGGCCGCGGTGACCGCGATAGATGCCACCGTCGGTGGGCTCGGTGGAAATGACGAACTCGGGCTTAATGCCGTCCTTGTTGTAGATGTACTGCCAGCACATGCCGTCGCAGTCCTCTTCCTGGACGGTGCCGACGACCATGATCTTGTAGCCTTCGGGGATGAGGCCCATGTCCTTCATCATCTTGGCAGCGTAGGTAGCAGAAGCCATGCCACCCTCCTGGTCGGAGCCACCGCGGCCGTAGATGATCTCGTCGGTCTCGTAGCCCTCATAGGGATCGGCGTCCCAGTTCTCGATGTTGCCGATGCCGACGGTGTCGATGTGAGAGTCGATGGCGATGATCTTGTCGCCCTCGCCCATAAAGCCCATAACGTTGCCCAGGCCGTCGACCTTGACCTCGTCATAGCCAAGGCTCTCCATCTCGGCCTTGATGCAAGCGACAACCTCACCCTCCTCGCAAGACTCAGAGGGATGGCTAATCATTGCGCGAAGAAAACGCGTCATATCAGCACGGTGGGACTCAGCAGCAGCCTTGATAGCGTCGAAATCGAGTTCTTTAGCCATTATTCATAACCTTTCAAACGAAGGAATCTACCTGTGAGGTGGCGGAGCGATACCTATTTACTCCGCCCCAACGATTAGCAAGTGGGATATTCGCCTTCCCAAACAATGCGGCGATACTGGTCGGGATCGGTGTCGCCCTCGGTGGAGAAGCAGAGCACGGAGCTCGTCTTGTCCAGGCCGATGAGTTCCTTGAGCTCGGCGTACTCGGGATCGAGCATGAGGGTCTCGACCAGGCCGGTGGTCACCGCGCCGGACTCGCCGGAGATGACGCGCGGGTCGCCCTTCTCGGGGGCGCCCAGGGTACGCATGCCGCGAGCGGTGACCCAGTCGGGGCAGGACACGAAGGCGGTAGCGTGGTTGCGCAGGATATCCCAGCCCAGGATGTTGGGCTCGCCGCAGCACAAGCCGGCCATGATGGAGGGCATGTCGCCGTCCACGATGCGCGGGTCGCCGTCGCCGGCGGCAGCGCCCTTGTACAGGCAGGCGGCCGGAGCGCACTCGACCACGACAAAGGTGGGCGGGTTATCGGGATACAGGTTGGTGAAGTAGCCCACCACGGCGCCGGCGAGCGAACCCACGCCAGCCTGGACAAACACGTGCGTCGGGCGGTTGATGGCCATCTCGCGCAGCTGCTCGGCAGCCTCGGAAGCCATGGTGCCGTAGCCCTCCATGATCCAAGACGGAATCTTCTCGTAGCCCTCCCAGGCGGTGTCCTGAACGATAACGCCGCGCTCGCAGGCGTCGGCCTCGGCGGCGGCCATGCGCACGCACTCGTCGTAGTTGACCTCTTCGATGGTCACCGTGGCGCCCTCGGCGGCGATGTTGTCGAAGCGGGGCTTGGTGGAACCCTTGGGCATGTGCACGACGGCCTTCTGGCCCAGCTTATTGGCAGCCCATGCCACGCCGCGGCCATGGTTGCCGTCGGTGGCGGTAAAGAAGGTGGCCTGGCCAAAGTCCTTGGCAAGCTGATCGGAAGTCAGGTAATCGAAGGTGCAGTCGGCAACGTCCTTGCCGGTCTCGTCGGCAATGTAGTTGGCCATGGCAAACGAACCGCCCAGGACCTTAAAGGCGTTGAGGCCAAAGCGATAGCTCTCGTCCTTAACGCACAGGTTGGACAGGCCCAGGCGCGCGGCCTGGCCGTCCAGGCGGGCAAGCGGAGTGACGGTGTACTGGGGGAACGACTGGTGGAAGGCACGGGCCTTCTTCACGTGGTCGAGACTCATGATTCCCAAGTGCTTGTCATCGCTCTTGGGCATCGTGTTGCCCGCCCACTGGATCTTATCGGCCATACGGTGAACTCCTTAAGTTCTCTCTTGCCGGCCCCCGCATACGCGTTTCAGCCCATTCCCATTCATGCGACTGAACTTTTATGTGGATGCCAAACAAAAAGTTTGTTAGCAATGTTCTATCACACTTTTTGATTGCTAAACCTAACAAATTGTTTGTTGCCGTAATCGGTACTTTTTCGCCGCCGAACGGTTACATAACGCAGCGACGCTTTCGTTATTTGCGAACAGGTGTGGTTTATGGCAAAGTGTGCCCAAACTAATTTTTAGGAAGGCACCCATGACCCCCGCACAGATTGAGTTTTACAAGCGTCTTGCACACGGCCTGGCGCTCCAGTTTGGCCCCAACTGCGAAATCGTCGTCCACGATCTGGAGACCGAGGACGTGGACCACTCCATCGTAGTGATCGAAAACGGCCACGTCAGCGGACGCAAACTAGGTGACGGTCCCAGCCATATTGTGCTCGAGTCCATGCACGATGGCACCACCGACGTGCACGACCGCGAGCCATACCTCACCAAAACCGCCGATGGCAAGCTGCTCAAGTCCTCGACCATCTTTATCCGCAACGACGAGGGCAAGCCCGTCGGCATTTTGGGCATTAACTTTGACATTACGCTCATTAAGGCTTTTGAGCGTTCGCTCGACGCGCTCACCGGCATCGGCGGCACGGGCTACACCGAGCCCGAGCCCATTACCAAAAACATCGGCGACCTGCTCGAAGACCTGCTGCGCGAGTGCGAACAGTTTGTGGGCAAGCCCGCGGCGCTCATGACCAAAGACGAGCGCATCCGCGCCATTGGCTACCTCGACCGCCGCGGCGCCTTCCTCATCTCCAAGTCGAGCGAACGCGCCTGCGAGTTCTTTGGCATCTCCAAATACAGCTTCTACAGCTACCTCAACGAGGCAAAGGCTGCCGCCGGCGACAAATAGTCAGCGCGTCTGCACCCCTCCCCTTTTGGGCGCGAGTTCTGGAATGCACGAATCCGAGAGTCGGCCGCAAGGCAAGTTCCATATAATCGATGAGATAGACGGTTCGAAAGGATGGAACAAGATGGGGTCGAGCAACGCATCACGCAACGGCCGCGGAGGCTTCGCTTCTACCGCCAGGCATGCGAAACGCGCGTTTGACGAGGGCGAAGACGATCTGTTTGCGTTGAGCCTCGACGACGTGATGAGCGACCGCCCTTGGACCGCCGATGAACTCATGAGCGGCGGGGCTCGCTCGACAGGCCCAAAGCTGTCTCTTATACACATCTGACGCTGCCGACGACTTAATAGGTGTAGA
>CABSYS010000045.1:0-9002 GCA_902482045.1 uncultured Collinsella sp. | reverse complement strand
ATCTGCGCATGTCTCGTGGGCTCGGAGATGTGTATAAGAGACAGCGCCTACTTCGAGCGATGGGGGAGCGGACAATGCCTCCGCGGATAACGAGGGCGAAGAAGAGGACGGCCTTAAGCTTCCGCCGCTCGAAATCCTGCATGCAAACCCTCAGTCCGCTTCTGCCGCGTCTTCGGACAAGGAGCTGGAACAGACTGCTGAGTCGTTGCAGTCCACGCTGCTTGAGTTTGGCCGTAGCGCTCGCGTCGTCGGCTGGATTGCCGGTCCCACGGTGACGACCTTTAAGCTGCAGCCCGGCGAGGGCGAGCGCGTGAGCAAGATTTCGAGCCTTGAGGACGACATCGCGCTGTCGCTTGCTGCTCAGTCCGTGCGTATCTTCGCGCCGATTCCCGGCACCTCGCTCGTGGGTATCGAGATTCCCAATCGCAAGCGTCAGAACGTCAACTTGGGCGACGTGCTGCCCTATGTGAAGGGCGGTCCGCTTGAGCTTGCCATCGGCCGCGACGCAGAGGGCACGCCGGTCGTCGCTGACCTCGCCAAGATGCCCCACCTGCTGATCGCCGGTACCACGGGTTCCGGTAAGTCGGTCATGATCAACTCCATCATCACGACCTTGCTCATGCGCGCGCTCCCCGAGGACGTTCGCTTGATCATGGTCGACCCCAAGCGCGTCGAGCTCGCAGGTTATAACGGCCTTCCGCATCTTTACGTGCCCGTAGTGACCGAGCCCAAGCAGGCCGCGAGTGCCTTGCAGTGGGCGGTGTCCGAGATGGAGCGCCGCCTGAAGGTCTTCGAGCGCCTGAACGTGCGCAAGATCTCGACCTATAACGAAAAGCAGGCCGCCGGCGAGTTTGAGCATTACGATAACCCGCCGCAAAAGATGCCCTACCTGGTCATCATCATCGACGAGCTTTCGGACCTGATGATGGTTGCCGGCAAGGACGTCGAGGCGTCGATTGTTCGTATCGCCCAGCTGGGCCGTGCCGCCGGTATTCACCTTATCGTGGCGACTCAGCGTCCGAGCTCTAACGTGGTGACGGGTCTCATCAAGGCAAACATTACTAACCGTATCGCCTTCAACGTCGCAACGGGCATCGACTCCCGCGTCATCATCGACCAGATGGGTGCCGAAAAGCTCACCGGCTTGGGTGACATGCTGTTCTCAAAGGTCGACTGGGGCAAGCCCCGCCGTATCCAGGGCTGCTTTGTTTCGGATGACGAGATCAACGAGATTGTCGAGTTCGTCAAGTCGCAAAGCGAGCCCGACTACCATGAGGAAATCCTGTCGGCTGTGGCACCTGCCTCCATGTCCATGGCAGGTGGCGGCGGCATCGTGCACACCGGCGTTGCCGAGCCTCAGGACGACGATCCGCTTATCTGGGAAGCCGCTCATATTGTGGTGGAATCGCAGCTGGGCTCCACATCTGGCCTGCAGCGCCGCCTGAAGGTTGGCTATGCGCGCGCCGGGCGTATTATGGACATGCTGGAAGAAAAGGGTGTCGTCGGACCGCCCGACGGTTCCAAGCCGCGCGAGGTCCTGCTGGATGAAGAAGGCCTTGCCGCGCTGGAATCCGTCGACGCCGAGATGGCACGTGAAGATCGTGAGTTTGGAGGATTCTGATGGCTGCACGCTTTGGTGACATGTTGCTCGAACAGCGTCGCCGGATGGGCCTTTCCATCCAGCAGGTCGCCAACACCATCAAAATCAGGCCGCAGATCATCGAGTTTTTCGAGAATGGCAATTTTGCATCGATGCCTCCGCGCGGCTATGCGCAGGGCATGATTTCGAGTTATGCGCGCTTTTTGGGCCTCAATCCGCGGGAAGTCGTCAACGCTTATTTTGACGATCTGATGGCATATGAGCGCGAGACGTCGCAGCAGGGCGGTCGTTTTCAGGACGCCGCAGGCTACGTCAATTCGCGCTCCTCGGTTGACAACGGCCGCTTCCTGATGGTTCAGGGCGGGCGTTCGACGCGTTATGGCCAGCGCCCTCAGCAGGCTGGTTATGTTACCGAGACGGGCTCGAGCGAGGAGATTCGTTCCCAGCGCGATCGTTTTCGTAGCACGCCGGCGCCCGAGGAGCGCGCACTCCCTGCTGCCCGCGGTGTCGCACGTGACCCTCGTGCGGGCTATGGCGATGGTGGTTATTCCGATCGCGGGTACCGTGGCGTTTCTTCCGGTCGTCCGCGCGGTGGCTATACAGATGCCGATACTACACAGGTGACGCCTCGCCTTCGATCCCAATCGCAGCCTTATAGCCAGCGCTCCTCAGTGCCTCGTTCGGGCCAGCGCAACTACCAGGGTCGCGGCGAGCTCGCCCCCCGCTCAGGCCAGCGCAATATGCAGCGCCAGGGCAGCTATCGTGGATGTTCCGACAATAACCGCGGTCGCATGCCCCAAGGCACTGGTCGCGGTGGTTCCAATCGTGGACGCGGCGGTGGTCGTGCTCCCCAGAACAACGGTCTCGACCCTCGTATCGTTTACGCCGGTATCGGTGCCGTGGCGCTGCTGCTGATCGTGCTCATCGTGGTGCTCCTGCGTGGCTGCGGCTCCTCGGCGCCCGAGTCGACGCCCGAGACGCCCGTTGCCACCAAGACAACGACTAAGAAGTCTTCCAAGAAGACCGAATCCGTCGATGAGGATACCGATGAGACGACGGACGAGTCGACCGATTCGGACGCCGCAAAGACGACGGCCAAGAAGGAAGAGAACGAGGTCACAAAGGTCAAGATCTCCGTTGCCAAGGGCAAGACTGCTTGGATTGAGGTCAAGGTTGATGGCAAGTCGGTCTATGGCGCCCAGGCCACCGGCCCCTTTGAGCAGGAATATACGCCTGAGTCCTCGATTGAGATCACCACGTCCAAGCCTTCGGATGTCACCGTTACCAAGAACGGCGACAAGGTCCGCTACGACACTAAGACATCGGGCGTGGCGCGCGTGACGATCACCGTTCCCAAGAAGGAGACGACCGAGTCCAAGGACGGCGAGAGCTCCGACGGCACCGATGGCACCGAAAGTACCGACGGAACCGATGAAACCGACGGAACCGATGCCCAGTCCACGGACGGCACCGATACCGCCACCGACGGGCAGACTACGCCCTATTCAGACGACTATTCGTACGACAGCTACTAAGCCGCTCGTAAGCGAAAGGATTAACCATGGCTAAAGATTCCAGCTTCGACGTCGTGTCCGAGGTCAATATGCAGGAGGTCGACAATGCCTTCCAGCAGACCACGCGCGAGATTTCCCAGCGCTATGACCTGAAGGACTCCGGCGCCACCATCGAGCTTTCGAAGGGCGACAAGCTCTTTACGATCAACGCCCCGGCTGACTTTGTCTCCAAGCAGATCATCGATGTCCTGAGCTCCAAGCTCATCAAGCGCGGCATCGATCTTAAGGCCGTGTCTTGGGATGCGCCTCAGGCTGCATCGGGCGGTACCGTGCGCGTGCTCGGTCACATCGTCGAGGGTATCGACCAGACGACTGCCAAGAAGATCAATAAGGACATCAAGGATCAAAAGCTCAAGGTCAAGGTGACGATTGAGGCCGACAAACTGCGTGTTTCCTCTGCTTCCAAGGATGCGCTGCAGGCCGTGATCCAGTTCCTGCGCGACCAGGACTACGGTCAGCCGCTGCAGTTCACCAACTACCGCTAATTCATTCGAAAGGACCGCTCTCCAACATGGATACTCCGTTGGGCTCCGTACTCTATATCACCCTCGGGTGCGCCAAGAACGAGGTCGATACCGACCGTATGCGTTCGCTGCTGACCGCCGCAGGCTACGAGGAGGCATTCGATCCGCAGGATGCCGATATCGCCATCGTCAATACGTGCTCGTTCCTTGCCTCTGCAACGTCCGAGAGCATCGAGACCACGCTCGAGCTTGCCAACGAGGTGCAGGACGGCGTTCGTTCCTGCCCGATCGTCATGTGCGGCTGCGTGCCGTCACGCTACGGGGATGACCTGCCCGACGAGCTTCCCGAGGTCGCGGCCTTTGTGAAGGCCGACGAGGAAGACGGCATCGTGGCGGTCATCGATGACGTACTGGGCGTGGAACGCGAGATTGCCGCCTATATTCCGCAGGTCAAGCGCACCGTCGAGGGCGCTGTCGCCTACGTCAAGATCTCTGATGGCTGCAACCGCTTTTGTAGCTTCTGCATGATCCCGTATATCCGCGGTCGTTACCACTCGCGCAATGCCGAGAGCATTATCTCCGAGGTACGCGACCTGGTCGCCGGTGGCGTCCGCGAGATCGTTCTGATCGGTCAGGACACGGGCATCTGGGGTACCGACTTTGCCGACGAGGACCTCGCCGAGGGCGCGCCGCGCAATCTGGCACAGCTGCTGCAGGCCGTTGCTGAGGCGGTGCGTCCTCATAACGTTTGGGTCCGTGTACTCTACCTGCAGCCCGAGGGCATGACCGACGAGCTTATCGAGACCATTCGCGATACGCCCGAGGTGCTGCCCTATATCGATATCCCCGTGCAGCACTGCGATGCGCGCATCCTTAAGGCCATGCGTCGCTCCGGTTCGCGCCAGGAGCTCGAGGATCTGTTCCGCGACCTGCGCGAGCGCATCCCCGGCATCGTGATTCGCTCCACGGCCATGGTGGGTTTCCCGACCGAGACCGACGACGAGTTCCGCGATCTTATCGACTTTATGGACACCGTGGGTTTCGACTACACGAGCGTCTTTGCCTACTCGCGTGAGGAGGGCAGCCTGGCCGCCAAGATGGAGGGCCAGGTCGATGAGGAGGTCAAGCTCGAGCGCGCCCAGGAGGCTATGGACCTGGCCGAGTCGCTCGGCTTTGCCGCGACTGCCGCGCACGTGGGCGAGCGCGCCCAGGTGATCGTCGACGGTATCGAGGAGACCGAAGACGGTGCCGAGCTCATCGGACATGCCTGGTTCCAGGCGCCCGATTCCGATGGCGCGGTTCATCTGGATGCTAGCGAGGCATCTGTGGGCGATATTCTGACGGTCGAGTTTACCGATAGCTTTTGCTACGAGCTTATCGGTCATGTTGTGGAGTAGGAGAGCGTCGTGGCTAACGAGAGCAATAAGGAACTGACGAGTGTTTGGACGCCCGCCAACATCGTGACGTGCGTGCGCATCGTCTTTATTCCGGTGTTCATGATTGTGTCGGCGCTGTCTCACACAAGCGTTGCCGGTACGGATTGGAGCACCTTCGACGGTCCGCTCGCCGCTGGCGCCTTTATTCTGTACGTCATCCTGTCGTGCACCGATAAGGTTGATGGCTACCTAGCTCGTTCGCGCAACGAGATCACCGACTTCGGTAAGTTCTTGGATCCCATTGCCGATAAGTTGCTCGTGTTCTCGGCCCTGCTGCTGTTCTTGGATTTTGGCGCGGTGACCGTGTGGTCCGTGTTCATTATCCTGTTTCGTGAGCTGTTGGTGAGTGCCCTTCGCATGGTCGCGAGCGCTGCCGGCGTGGTCGTTGCCGCCGATAAGCTCGGCAAGTACAAGACGGCGACTACGATGGTCTCCATCTGCGGCTATCTGTGCGTCTTTGCGATGGCCGGCTTGCACCTTGGCCCGGTGGCGCTGACGCTCGGTATCTACTCGGTGTCACGCTTCCTGTACGCCGTGGCCGTTGTCTTGACCGTTATCTCGGGCGCTCAGTACTTCTGGAACTGCCGTAAGATCGTCTTTTCGGTCTAGGTCCTGGTAGGCATGACGGAATCATTTGAGCAAATTGCCGCGCACAATGAAGATCTTGCACGCGATATTGTCGAGCGTGCAAGCGTTCGTGGTGCGACGGTTTCGACGGCTGAATCTCTGACAGCGGGCATGATCGCCTCGACGATTGCCGATATCCCTGGCGCCTCGGCGGTGCTGCGCGGCGGTGCGGTGACGTACTGCGACGAGATTAAGCATCGCGTGCTCGGCGTTGAGCAGGAGACGCTCGACCGCTATACCGCGGTGTCGTATCAGACGGCGCGCGAGATGGCTGCCGGTTCGCTGGAGCTGTACCAGAGCGATATTGCCGTGAGCGCGACGGGCTATGCCGGCCCCGGTGGAGGCACCGAGGACGATCCGGCTGGAACCTTTTATATTGGCTGGGCGTATCGCTCGGCCGATGGGGGAGCGCCGGTCGTGGACTCCATTCGTTGTCACTATGAGGGCGATCGTTCATGCGTCCGTGCCCATGCGGTCGCTGAGGCACTGGGTCGCATTGTCTACGTGCTCGATTCTATGGAATAGACGTGTTTTAAGGGGCCTCCGGGCCCCTTAATTGTGGAGATGGGGACCTCTGGCGAATTTGCTCTTTGAGCAGGTAGTTGGCGTATTCATGTTTGTCTTGCCTTGCTTGGCTCGTCTGCGGTCAAGTTTTTGGTCAGTGTTTGGTCGGCGTTTGGTTGGGTTTTGGAAAGGTCGGCTGCATATGATTTATCTGAACGGTTGACCACGAACAGCCGTTCGTTTATTATCGTTTCAGGTTGTTAAGAGGAGGGCTATTCATGGCCAAGAATTCAGGTCCCGTACGTACCGTTCATGCTCGCACGACGGGTAAAGAGCGCGATGAGATGATCGCCACCACCAAGGCCGAGATCGAGAAGAAATTCGGTCAGGGTTCCATCATGAGGTACGGCGACGGTGGTCCCGAGCTCGAGGTCGAGGCCATTCCCACGGGCGCCCTGGCCCTCGATGCCGCTTTGGGCATCGGCGGCGTGCCGCGCGGCCGTATCGTCGAGATTTACGGTCCCGAGTCCTCCGGCAAGACAACGCTTTCGCTCGAGATTTTGGCAGAGGCCCAGGCTATGGGCGGTGTCGTGGCATTTATTGATGCCGAGCACGCGCTCGACCCAACGTATGCCGCGCGTATCGGCGTGGACATCGATGAGGTCCTCATTTCCCAGCCCGATACGGGTGAGCAGGCGCTCGAGATCGTCGACATGCTCGTGCGCTCTGGCGCCATCGACGCCATCGTCGTCGACTCTGTCGCCGCTTTGACTCCGCGTGCCGAGATCGAAGGAGAGATTGGCGATACTACGGTCGGCCCTCAGGCCCGTCTGATGAGCCAGGCGCTCCGTAAGCTCGCCGGCTCGCTCGCCAAATCTAAAACGACCTGCATCTTCATTAACCAGCTGCGCGAGAAGATCGGCGTCATGTTCGGCAACCCCGAGACTACCACGGGCGGCCGCGCGCTCAAGTTTTTCTCTTCCGTGCGAATCGATATTCGCAAAATCGATACCATCAAGCTCAAGGACGAGGTTATCGGCAATCGCGTGCGCGCCAAGGTCGTTAAGAACAAGGTGGCCGCTCCGTTCCGCTCGGCCGAGTTCGACATCATGTACGGCACGGGCATCTCTAAGGAGGGCTCGATTCTGGACATGGCCGTCGAGTGCGGTATCTGCAAAAAGATGGGCTCTTGGTTTGCTTACGGTGAGGACAAGCTCGGTAATGGTCGCGAGGCCGCCAAGGCCTTCCTGCGCGAACACCCCGATTGTGCTGACGAGATCGAGCATAAGGTTCGCCTCGCCTGCGGCCTTGAATTCGATGACGATGCTCCGTCCGAGGTCGAGCTGACCGATCAACCCGAAACTGAGGAGTTCGATGAGCTTTACGCCATCGATGGCTCCGCGATGCTCGATGATGACGACGAGTAGCGGATGCCCTCATGTCGTATACGGTGACCGAGGCCACGGTCGTCTTTCCCGATAAGAAGGCGGCCTCCTCGTTCTCGAGTGGGTATGCATCAAAAAAGCCTTGTGCACATATCGACTGTGAGCTCGAGGGCGGTTTTGAACGATCCATCTGGATTCCTGTTCGTGTCGCGCGCCTGTTCCTTAAAAATCGCCCCGATCTCCCCTGCGATTGGGATGAGTTTCGCGAAGCGGTACAGCTCATTGAGCGTAAATGCGCGCTTACCATGGTGACTGAGATGCTGTCGCGCCGCGACCATGCCACGGGTGAGGTCCGTGACAAGCTGGCTCGCTATGGTTTTCGCGCGGCCGCGATTGAATTCGCCGTTGAGCGTGCCACTGAGTATCGCTTTTTAGATGAGAACCGCTTTTGTTCGTACTTTATCGAGGAACGCAAACGACGCGGCTGGGGACAGCGCAAGATTGAGACCGAGCTCAAGCGCCGCCATGTCGTACTCGATGATATCCCCGGCTATCCCGAGGATTATTTTGCCGTGGAGGACGACTTGGCTCGCGCGTCGGCTTTACTCGCAAAGCGTCGTGTTCCCGAGACACGTGGATTCGAAAAGCTCGTCCGGTTTTTGATGGGCAAGGGATTTTCGTACCGCATCGCCGCCGATGCCGTTAAGGCGCGTCTCGATGCCGAACGTGAGGAACGTGCAGTTTAGACACATGTGTTTTGCGTACTTGCCGTTCGCCGCGTTTTAGCCGCCGTACTGGGTCCATTTATTTGACAGTTGTTGCGGTTCAACGTACGATAAACACTGTCATTTGCTTTGTGATATGTGCTCATCTTTGATGAGTTTGTTTATATGTTTATCTGTATCCGACCCGCATAAGCTGCGCCCATATTACTCAAATGTCGCGAGCCGTTCGCAAGGACGGTTCGCTTTGTTGTGTAACGAATCCATAAAAAGGAGTGAGCATGCCTATCATCGCTGCGCTCGTTGGCATCGTTTTGGGTGCCATCGCCGCCATTGCCTACATGCGCACCGCCAAGCAGGGTAGTCTTCACGAGGCCGACGAAAAGATTCAGTCGGCACACGCACAGGCTGAGTCCCTCATCGGTGATGCAAAGCGTCAAGCCGAGACCCTCAAAAAAGAGGCCCTGCTCGAGGCTAAAGAAGAGATCATCAAGAACAAGCAGGCTGCCGAGGCCGAGGACAAGCAGCGTAAGAGCGAGATTCGTACGCTCGAGAACCGCGTGATGCAGCGCGAGGAGTCCCTCGATCGCCGCAACGATGCCCTCGACAAGCGCGAGCATCAGCTGTCCAGCCAGGCTGGCCAGGTCGAGAAGCGCTCCCGCGAGCTTGAGGAGCTCTGCGCCAAGCAGA
>CABSYS010000044.1:0-9253 GCA_902482045.1 uncultured Collinsella sp. | reverse complement strand
CCCTCAAAGCGCTCACGATCGTCGATATCGCTGTAGGCGCGCGTACAGGTAAGATCGGCCTTAGAAGCCACCTCGACAGTCAGGTCGCCGTCGAGCGGAGCGAGCACGGCATGGTAGCGACGGTGACCGACCAGATCGGCGGTTGCGGCCTCGCGGGCATAGACCCACCAGTACACCAACGAGTCGCCGATGGAGTAAGCCACGTCGTGCTGTAGGTCGGCAACGCCATCGAGCGCCTGGCCGGTGCGCATCCACTTCTTGACGGACTTCATCTGAGCGTCGAAATCGGCGCGCGAGTTAAAGACATGCATGGCTTATGCCTCCTTAATGGGTGCCAGCGCCTGAGCCAGATCGGCAGACGTCAGCGGTCGCAGGGACACCTCAAAGCTGAAGCTCTCAAAACGGGTGCGATAGGAATCGAGCACCTCGGAACCCCAAGAGTTCGAGCCAAGGCCGAGCAACTGGTCGTTGATGTTGACCGTGACCGTATCGCCCTTGACAAGGTCGTAGACGTGCTTGGCGTTATCGATGGCCTCGCAGCTATAGGGCCATGCCGAGAACGAGAACGGGTTGGAAGCGGCGTCGCTCGGACGCGTCACGACCAGACCGTCACCGTGGCTAGAGCGCAGGGCAACCCAGCGGGTACCCTCGCGGTTGGCGCAGTCCTGAGGCATAACGTAGGGCGTGAACATATCGTCGACCGTGGTGCGGTAATGACCGACCGGGTTGGCGCGCAGCGAGTCCGGATAGTTCTCGCCCGGGCCGTGGCCATACCACTCGACGGCACGATCGCAACCGGGAACCTCAAAGGAGATGCCGATGCGCGGGATAATGTCCGAATAGTCGCCGTAGGGCTCGCCGGAAACCTTGAGGTCGACGCGACCGCTCGGAAGCACGGTGTAGACAAGCTCGACGCGCATGCCGAACGCGCGGACGGGAGGAGCGATACGCTGGCTCACGGTAACGACGACCGCATTGCCGTCCTGCTTCCAAGAAACCTTGCGGGTAGACGTCTGCATCACATCGATGAAGTTGTCCTTCCACAGCGAGTCATACTCCTGGGCGTGGTTATCGACGAGCGGATGCCAAAAACCAACCTGGGGACCGGAGGCCATGACGTCGCGGCCGGATGCCTTCCACTCGCTCACGGTACCGTTTACCTTGCTGAAGGTCAGCTCGCCGTTGAGGGAGCGAATGCGGATTTCCTGCTCGGTCTCCTCGACCGTAAGCTCAGGACGAACGGGGGCGGCGATGGCCGGCGCTGGATGGTTTGCGATGGCAAACTGGCTTGCGCCCAGCTGGAACATCGGCTCGCACCAGACGTGAGCGGCCATGGTGTAGGCGCGCACGGTCAGTAGGGTCTCGCCTACCGCGGCCTCATGAATCACCAGTGGCAGCTGGACGGACTCGCCGGGGGCAACCGCACCGGGCATGAGCGTCTTGCGGCTGACCACGTCGCCGTCCACCAGGGTCTCGGCCGACAGGCAGACATCCTCGAGAGTGGTGAACCAACGCTTGTTGGTGACGGTCAGCTCGCCCGCCTCGGTGTCATAAGCCATGCGAACCGGGCAGATGACCTGGCCATACTCAGTGAGGCCCGGGCTCGGCTGCTGCCAAGGGAACACCATGCCATCGATGCAGAAGTTGCTGTTGTTGGGGTAGTCGCCGTTGTCGCCGCCGTACATGTCGTAGGCAACGCCGTCCTCGGTCACAGCAGCCAAACCGTGGTCGCACCATTCCCAGATAAACTGGCCTTGGATGCAATCCCAGCGATCGAAGACCTCCTGATACTCGGACAGGCCTCCGGGGCCGTTGCCCATGGAGTGACCGTACTCGCAGTTGATGCGCGGCTTGGGGAATGGATGCTCACCAAAGTCGTTCATCTGCGACACGCGGGAGTACATGGTGGAGATAACGTCGACGGTATCGGCGTTGCGATCCTCCTCGTAGTGGACCGGACGACCGTCGAGCTCGTGAGCCTTGGCGTACATCGCGCGGATGTTGCAGCCATAGCCGCTCTCGTTGCCCATCGACCACATAATGATGCAGGCGTGGTTGCGCTCCTGCATCACCAGGCGCTCAATGCGGTCGACGTAGGCCGGCTCCCATGCCGGGTCGTCGGTCACCAGGGCGATATTGCCGATATTCTCGAAGCCGTGGCTCTCCATATCGGTCTCGGCGACCAGCATGATGCCATACTCATCACACAGCTCGTAAAAGCGCGGGTCGTTGGCGTAGTGGGACGTGCGCACCGCGTTGATGTTGTGCTGCTTCATGAGCTCCAGGTCGCGGCGCATGCGATCGAGGCCCACGGCGCGGCCCTTGTGATCGTCGTGATCGTGGCGGTTGACGCCATGCATCTTAAAGTAAGTGCCGTTGAGGTAGATATGATTGCCCTCGACCGTCACCTCGGCAAGACCCTGGCGATGCGGGACGTACTCGCTGACCTGGTCACCGTCGTAGACCTCAAACGTAAGGTCATAGAGGAAGGGATCCTCGGGATTCCAGAAGTGGGCATCGGTCACGCTGCACTCGGCATGGCCGTCGACGCACTCGCCCGTAGCCACCACGTTCTCGCCATCGCTGAGCGTATACACAACGCGGGTAGCGCCCTCGGCCACCGTATCGAGCGTGATCAGAGCGGCATCGCCCTCGCGGTGCGTGCGGAACCTAAAGTCGACCAGGTGCGCGGCGGGACGCTGCATAAGGTACACATCGCGGAAGATGCCCGATGCCCACCACATGTCCTGGTCCTCGATATAGCTGCCATCGCTGTACTGCAGAACCTTGACCGCAAACAGGTTGTCGCCCTCGACAAGCGCGTCGGTCACGTCGAACTCGGCAGACAGGCGCGAACCCTTGGTCATGCCGATAAACTGACCGTTGACGTACAGCTCGCCATAGCTCTCGATGCCGTCAAAGCGAATGATCTCGCGAGCGCCGGCAGGCACGGCGGGAAGGTTGACGATGCGCTGGTACACGCCCGTGGGATCGTCAGAGGGAACGAACGGCTGATCCACCGGGAACGGGAAGCCCTCGTCGGTGTAGGCAAGGTTGCCATAGCCGTCTACCTGCCACAGGTGCGGAACCTCCACGTGATCCCACTCGGGCTCGTACGTGGAGAGCTCCTCGTTGGAGACGGCAGCGGGGCCCTCAAAGAGGCGGAACTGCCACGAGCCGGACAGCTGGACAAACCCGCGCGACAGCTCGCGGCTGTACGTTGCAGCGAGATCGGCGGTCTCGTAACCCGTAAAGTACGCATGGGGTGCCAGGCGGTTCCTGTGGGTGAGCGCTTGGTTTTCCCAATCGTTAATGGCGTCCATGGTGATGCTCCTTCGTCATCGTAGTGATTCTTGTGCAACCGGTTGTCCTTATCTTACGGGCGATGCAAAAAAACTGTGCAACCGGTTGTCCGCTGAACGGTCGATTTGGTCGGGTTAACGGTGCAACCGGTTGTACAACCGCGACACTTATGTCACCCTGAGTATCGAAACTCAGCGCAAGACATCGTTCTCAAGCTCGTAGGCAACCGCCACGCCCGCTGATATCTCACCCATACGAGACGTATTCGATTGCGGCTTGGTTGCAAAACGACACCGGTCACCGGATATCATGAACGCTGTTCAGGCGCACTATAGTAAGCTGTATCCGCACCAGCCCGTATCAGCGACAACATCGACCGCATTCTCCAGGAGACGCCATGACCCAACCAGTTCGCACCGCACCTACGCTTGCCGAGGTTGCCGCAGCTGCCGGCGTGTCGCGCTCCACGGCATCGCGCGCTCTCAACGATTCGCCCCGCATTAGCGAGGAAACCAAAAAGCGCGTCCGCGCGGCGGCCAAGGAAGTCAATTTTGTCCCCAACGCTCGTGGCCGAGCGCTCGCTGTCGGGCGCACGGAAATCATCGCCGTGCTCGTGACCGAGCCCCTGAGTGAACTCTTCAGCGACCCCACCTATAGCGAGTTTTTGAGCGGCATTACCGAGGAACTGTCGGAGTCGTCCTATCTGCCCGTTATCTTGCAGGCGTCTTCTACGCATGAGCGCAACCGCGCACGCGAGCACTTTGAGCGCCGCTCGTTCGACGCCGTGATCGACGTCTCCCCCTACAAGGGCAGCGAGCTGCTCGAGGTACTGTGCGAGCTGGGCGTACCCACCGTGTTGTGCGGCCAGCTCGAGGGCCACCCCTATCGCGATGTGTTCTCGACAGTCTACTCTGACGACGAAGAGGGCGGACGCTTTGCGGCACTCGCCATAAAGGATCGCGGGCGCAAAGATATCGTCGCCGTGTTGGGACCGCAAGACAACCCCGCTGTTGCCGACCGCCTGCGCGGCTACCGCGCCGTCTTGGGCGAAGACCTCCCAGACGCAAACGTTATCTATACCGGCTGGAACAGCGGAGACGGCTATCAGGCCATGCACCAGATTCTCGCGCGCGAGATCGCTTTCGATGGCGTGCTCTGCGGATCGGACCGTATCGCGGCTGGCGTCATCACCGCACTCAACGAGGCAGGCCTATCCGTTCCGGCGGACGTTTCTGTCGTCGGCTTCGACGATCACGAGATTGCGACGCGCTGCGTCCCCGCGCTCACGACCGTCCGCCAGCCCCTGCGCGAAGAAGGCCACATGGCCGCCAACATTGCGCTCGACATGATCAAGGGTGCCGAGCCCATCACCTCCGTGATGCACATGCAGCTGATCCAGAGAGACTCGCTATAAGAAATTGGGGCAGGCTTTCCGCCAGACAGTTGTTACAGAAAGCCTGCCCCGTTTTGAGTGCTCATTCTGGGGCACAGTTTCCGTTAGACAGCTCAACCGGAAACTGTGCCCCATTATTTTGCCGAATTCTGGGTCGCGCTTTCCGCGACGCCCGGTCATCCCAAGCCCTCTCAACCTCGGCGCATAAAAAACGAGGGAAGGCACGCGTCCTTCCCTCGTTGCAAGCAATATGTAGCCGCTCGCCTACATCAGGCGCAGGCTGACGTCCTTGAGCTGGGCGCCGCTAACGGCACTCGGGGCGCCCGACATAAGGTCGGAGCCGCTGGCCGTCTTGGGGAACGCCATGACGTCGCGGATGGAGTCGGAACCGGTGAGCAGCATGCACACGCGGTCCAGGCCCAGAGCAAAACCGCCCATCGGGGGCGCACCAAACTTGAGGGCCTCCATGAGGAAGCCGAACTGAGACTCGGCACGCTCCTCGGTAAAGCCCAGGAGCTTGAGCATGGACATCTGCATCTCGGCGTTGTGGATACGCATACCGCCGCCGCCGGCCTCAAAGCCATCCATGACAAAGTCGTAGGTGCACGAGCCGGCTGCCAGGGGATCGGCCTCGATCTTGGCGATGTCGGTCTCGGTCGGCAGAGTGAAGGGCTGGTGCTCGGCAGCGTAAGCCTTGCGGTCCTCATCCCAGTGGAACAGCGGGAAGTTGACGACCCACAGGAAGTCGTGACCCTCACGCTTAATCTCGAGGGCGTTGGCCATGTGCGAGCGCATGCCGCCCAGGATCTCGTCAGAGAGCAGGCGCGGACCGGCGGCGAACATCACAAGGTCGCCGGGCTCGACGTCCATGCGCTCGCGCAGAGCGGCCATCTCCTCGTCCGAGAAGAACTTGACGATGGGGCTGTTGATGGAGCCGTCCTCGCGGAAGGCGATCCAGGCCAGGCCCTTGGCGCCAAACGTGGAGGCCACGCCGGCGAGCTTATCGATCTTGGCACGTGCCCAGGCACCGGCGCCCTTGGCGTTGATGGCCTTGACGACGGAGCCCTCCTCGTTTGCGGCAGTCGCAAAGACCTTGAACTTGGAGTTGGCAAAGATGTCGGTCAGGTCGACCAGGTGCATGCCATAGCGGGTATCGGGCTTATCGGAGCCATAGGTGTCCATGGCATCCCAGTAGTTCATGCGACGCAGCGGCGTGGGCATCTCGACACCCATGCGGCCGAAAGCATCGGCAAGAACCTCCTCGAGCGCGCTCATGACATCGTTCTGGTCCACGAAGGACATCTCGATATCGACCTGGGTGAACTCGGGCTGACGGTCGGCACGCAGGTCCTCGTCGCGGAAGCACTTGGCAACCTGGTAGTAGCGCTCAACGCCACCGACCATGAGCAGCTGCTTCAGAAGCTGCGGGGACTGCGGCAGGGCGTAGAAGTTGCCCGGCTGGATGCGGCTGGGAACGATGAAGTCGCGGGCGCCCTCGGGCGTGGACTTGAACAGGGAGGGCGTCTCGACCTCCATGAACTCACGGTTGTGCAGTGCCTCGCGAATGGCAAAGGTAAAGTCGGAGCGCAGCTTGAGGTTGGCCATCATCTCGGGACGGCGGAGGTCCAGATAGCGATAGCGCAGGCGGGTGTCCTCGCTGGTCTCGATGCCGTCCTCGATCTGGAACGGCGGGGTGACGGACGTGTTGAGAACCTCGGCGTGGTCGGTCAGGACCTCGATCTCGCCGGTCGCGAGCTTGGTGTTGGTGGTCTCCTCGCCACGGGAGCGCACGACGCCGTGGATCTTGATGGGCCACTCGGGACGCATGGTCTCGGCGATCTTAAAGGCATCGCCATCGGAGTGCTCGGGGTCGAAGGTGAGCTGCGTAATGCCCTCGCGGTCGCGAAGGTCGCAGAAGATAAGGCCGCCGTGGTCGCGGCGACGGCTCACCCAACCGGTGAGGGTGACCTCTTCGCCCACGTTCTCGAAGCGAAGCTCGCCGCAGGTACGGGTGTGCATGGAATGCTCGTCGATGGGACGGGTCTGGCTCATACCAGTGATCCTCCTTTATGGATCTGTGCCGCCCCGTGTCGTTCCGGGCGGCGTCGTACAGATTTGCCCAGCCTGCGTAAACCGCGCAGCCAGACATGGCGTTCTATCTTATCGCACCTGTGTCGATGTGCCGCGGAAAAGTAGCTCCTGCCCAAAGACTTGACGGAGACGAAACAATTGACGCGGCCTGACCGTCGCCCAGGCGCGCCGCGTGCGACAATGTGCCCCAATACAACTGCACTCGGAAAGGCCCGCCATGACTGCACGCCTCATCGTTATGGATATCGACTCCACGCTCATCAACCAGGAAGTCATCGACCTGTTGGGCGAGGAAGCCGGCGTGGGAGAGCAAGTTGCACAGATCACCGAACGCGCCATGCGCGGCGAGCTTGACTTTAAGCAGGCGCTCGAGGAGCGCGTGGGGCTGCTTGCCGGCTTGGACGAGAGTGTGTTCGAGCGCACCTTTGAGCGCGTGACGTTTACTCCCGGCGCGCTGGAGCTTGTGCGCTCGGCGCACAGCAAGGGCTGGAAGGTCGGCGTGGTGAGCGGCGGCTTCCACGAGGTCGCCGACAAGATCGTGGCCGCCGCGGGCATCGATTTTTGCCTGGCCAACCGTCTGGAAGTCGTGGACGGCAAGCTCACGGGTAAGCTGGCGGCAGACATTGTGACCAAGGAATCCAAGCTCATTCAGCTGCTGGATTGGGCGGTTGAGTGCGGTGTCGACATGGCCCACACCGTCGCGATCGGCGACGGCGCCAATGACATCCCCATGATTCAGGCCGCGGGCACGGGCATCGCGTTTTGCGCCAAGCCCAAGACGCGCGAAGCCGCCCCGTTTGCCATCGATGAGCGCAACCTGATGCTCGCCATGGACATCATCCTGCGCGACTAGTCGATCCTTCTAACAAGAGAATCAGTCTGTCCTATAGTTTCCGAACAATTTTGTCTTAGTGTTCGGAAACATACCCTTTGAGTGCTAGACTTTGCGCCGTCGAAGGGAACATATATGGATAAGCGAGATCTAGAGCAGCTGCTGAGCGATGTTGCCGGCGGATCAGTCACCCCCGCCGACGCCCTTACGCGCATCCAGACGGCTCCGACTGCCGATTTGGGCTTTGCGCAGCTCGATCTTTCGCGCGGAGTGCGCCAGGGAGCCGGCGAGGTTGTCTACGGTGCCGGTAAAACCGCCGAGCAAATTGCCGCCATTATCGAGGCGCTGCGCGATGCCGGCCAGGAGCGCATCCTAGTCACACGCTTGGATGCCGAAAAAGCCGCGCGCACCGCTGAGTTCCTCGGCAACGACATCGACCTGGGATATGTCCCGGACGCCCAGCTCGCCCTGGTGGGTGGCAAGCCCTCCCCCACCGGCAACGGACACATCGTCGTCGCCTGCGCCGGTACGAGCGACCTGCCCGTCGCCGAAGAGGCGGCACTGACGGCCGAGTTCTACGGCAACGAGGTCGATCGCCTCTACGACGTGGGTGTCGCCGGCCTGCACCGCCTGCTCGCTCATGCTGAGGAACTTGCCCAGGCGCAGGTGGTCATCGCCATCGCCGGCATGGAAGGCGCCCTGGCGAGCGTTATCGGCGGTCTTGTGAGCTGTCCGGTCATCGCCGTCCCCACCAGTGTGGGCTATGGCGCGAGCTTTGGCGGCGTGGCCGCACTGCTCGCCATGCTCAACTCCTGCGCCAGCGGCGTTTCAGTCGTCAACATCGACAATGGCTTCGGCGCCGCCTACCAGGCAAGTCTTATCAATCATTTGAGCGCCGGCACGCCCTGCGCCCGTTAAGGAGCATTCTATGTCCAACCATCAGCACACGCTTATCATCGACGGCACCTCGGGCATCAGCGGCGACATGACCGTCGCAGCCCTGCTCGACCTGGGCGCCAGCGAGGAGCACCTGCGCGAACAGCTCGCCACGCTGCCGGTCGGCGGCTTTGAGATTGCCGTCACCCGCGTAAACAAGCATGGCATCGACGCCTGCGACTTTGACGTTCAGTTGGCAGAGGGGCTCGAGAACCACGACCACGACATGGCCTGGCTCTACGGCAACGAAGCAGCTGCCGAGCACGCACATGAGCACGAACACCATCATCATGACCATGACGAGCACGAACACGAGCACACGCATGAGCATGAGGCCCACGGCCATGGCCACGAGGGCCATCATCACGCCCACCACCATCACCACCGCTCTTTGGCGGACGTCACCGCCATCATCGACGGTTCACAGCTAAGCGATGGCGCCAAGCGTCGCGCCCTCGCCATTTTTTCCGCACTCGCCGCTGCCGAGGCAAAGGCTCACGGCAAAACGCCCGACACCGTCATGTTCCACGAGGTGGGCGCCGTCGACTCCATCGTCGACGTCTGCTCTGTCGCCATCTGCCTCGACGACCTGGGTATTGAGGACATCGTAGTCGAGTCGCTCTCCGAGGGCCACGGCACCATCCGCTGCGCCCACGGCCTCATGCCCATTCCCGTCCCCGCTGTCGTCAACCTGTGTC
>CABSYS010000043.1:0-9560 GCA_902482045.1 uncultured Collinsella sp. | reverse complement strand
TCTACACCTATTAAGTCGTCGGCAGCGTCAGATGTGTATAAGAGACAGGAACACCACGGTGGGCTTGGTACCCTCGGAGCTAATAGCCTCGATGGCCTCGGCGATGGGCTCGACCTTCATGAGCATGCCCTGCCCGCCGCCGTACGGCTCGTCATCAACGGTACGATGACGGTCGTGCGTCCAGTCACGCAGGTTATAGGCCTTAAAATCAAAAAGGCCGGCCTTGCGGGCGCGGCCCATTATCGACGTGGACATGACGGGCTCAAACATCTCGGGAAAGACCGAAAGGGTCTCAATCAGCATGCTGTCCTCCCTACTTGTCCATATCGATCAAGCCGTCCATAACGTGGACGGAAATTGTTCCTGTGTCGGGAAGATCGAGCACAACCTGCTCGACCACGGGAATCAGCACCTCGCCGTACCGATCGCCCTCAACAACCCAAACATCGTTGGCGGGCGTCGACATGATCTCGACAATCGTGCCGAGCGAGCCAAAGCGCTCGTCGACCACCTCGCGACCCATGAGGTCGGTATAGGCGGCGTCGAGCGAATCGAGCTCGAAGTCGTCACGATTGGCCAGCACATAGCATCCGGTGATGCCCTCGGCGGCCGTCAAGTCGTCTATGCCCTCAAATGAGACCAGATCGCCATCGCCCGTATCGGTGACGGACACGACCGTGCAAAAACGGTCGCGCTTGAGCGCAGGCGGCGTCAAGGCGACACGCATACCCGGCTCCAATACAGAAGGAAGCCCCCGCAGCGGCTGCGCGAGGACCTCCCCCTTCCTTCCGTGCGGCTTGACCACACGGGCGATGTTTTTGTACTGGGACCTCAAGGTCCTAGCCCAGAACCTCTACCTCGACAGCAGTGTCGAGGCGAGCGGCCAGTGCACGGGCGAGCGTGCGAATGGCCTTGATGGTACGGCCACGACGGCCGATGACCTTAGCAACGTCATCCTCGGCAACCGAAACCTCAATCGTGGAGGCGTCGTCGCCATCGATGACCTCGAGGCTCACGGAATCCGGGTCGTCGACGATCTGAACAACGAGATATTCGACGAGATCGGCGATGCGATCTGAGAGCATTGCCTCACCCTCGAGCTGTGCAGCGTCAACCTCAGGCACGATTTACTCCTCGGCGCCCTCAGCGGCCTCAGCGGCAGCCTTAGCGGCCTCGGCCTCTTTGGCGAGCTGCTTCTTGGACTTCTTGACGACGGTCTCGGTCTTCTCGCCCTCGTTGGCGGCCTTGACCAGAGCGGCGACGGCGTCGGTGAGCTGAGCGCCCTTGGACTGCCAGTCGGCGATCTTCTCGAGGTCGAGGTTGATGGTCTTGGGGGCGGTCATCGGGTTGTAGCGGCCAACCTCCTCGATGATACGACCGTCACGCGGGGCGCGGGAATCGGCGACGACGACACGGTAGTACGGACGCTTCTTAGCGCCGTGACGAGCAAGGCGAATCTTGACTGCCAAAGGAAACTCCTCCAACCAAGCAGCTTTAGGCTGCAACTACAAACAAACAGTTGAACATAATACGCCATCGACGCGGGCAGGTGAAGTCCGTGAGACCAACTTCTTCGGTGTAGTCGAGGGCAAATACATATCTTAGACAAGAATTCGCGATTTGCAAGCACATCCACGCACCCCACATGAGCTGCGCGGTATACTCATGACATGGAAAGACGCGAACATACATACGGTTACGAGGATGCTGCGGGCGTCACGCCGCCGCCCTGGACGGGTCCGGCGGTGGGCCTGATGGACCTTGATGCATTTTTTGCGAGCGTGGAGATGCTCGATCATCCCGAATGGCGCGGAAAGCCGCTCATCGTGGGTGGAGACGCCGAGTCACGCGGCGTCGTGTCCACATGTTCGTACGAGGCACGTCGCTTTGGCGTGCATTCTGCCATGGCCTCGGCCGAGGCGCGGCGCCTGTGCCCGCAGGCCATTTGGACGCACGGACACTTCGATCGCTACCGTGAGGTGAGCGCACAGGTTATGACGATCCTTGCCGATGAGACACCGCGCGTGGAGCGCGTATCCATCGACGAGGCCTTTATCGATATCACACCGGGTCGTTTTGCGCCCGAGGACCCACTGCTGGTAGCGCGGCGTATAAGCGACCGCGTTGCGGCGCTAGGGGTGACGTGCTCCATCGGCGTTGGGTGCAACAAGACCGTGGCCAAAATCGCAAGTGAGCGCGACAAGCCGTTTGGCCTGACCATTGTGCGACCCGGTACGGAACAGCGGTTTTTGGCTGCGCTGCCTGTGTCCGCCATGAGCGGAATCGGGCGTTCGGCCGAGGAGCGACTGCGTCGCATGCGCATCTATACGCTCGGCGAACTTTCACGCGCGCCAGAGTCCACCCTGGCTGCAATCTTTGGCGTGAATGGCGAGCGCATGCGTCAACGCGCTTTGGGGCTCGAAGTATCCGAGGTCACCAGCCTGGATGACGAACGTGAAGTTAAATCGGTGAGCAATGAGCGCACCTTTGCGAAGGATTTGACTGAGCGTGGGGATATCGAGGCGGCGATTGCGCTGCTGGGCGAGTCGGTTGGGCGCCGCCTACGTCGTCAAGGGCTGACGGGTGCCACGGTAACGCTCAAGCTTAAGTATTCGTATGGCAGCGGACGCACGGCACAGCGCCGCTTGCCCCACCCCACCGACGACGAGAATATCTTTGTGGCCGTAGCGCTCGAGCTGCTCGACAATATCTGGCAAGAAGGCATGCACGTGCGTCTGGCGGGTATCGGCATGAGCGACTTCAACCACCAAGGCGGTATCCAAACCGACCTGTTCTGTGAAATCGATGACCGCGGAGCCCAATCCAGCGACCGCCGCGACCTCTCCGTCGCCATCGACGCCGTCCGAGACAAATTCGGCGACACCGCCCTATCCTTCGGCCGCCAATCCCGCTTCAACGATTAACCGCCTTTGGTCAAAAGGAAACTGGGCAGGTGCGGAAAACCGCAACTGCGCGGCGAACGGTAGAGGGTAGTTAAAAAAGCCCCAGCCTAAGCAAAGCTCTAGAGCAGGTTGAGGGGGAGCTGGGGGGCGTCGCCCCAGAGCTTCTCGAGACGGTAGAAGTCACGTGCCTCGGGGGTGAAGACGTGGACGACGACTGAACCGTAATCCATGAGCATCCAGGTCTTCTGCTCGCGGCCCTCGATGGAGAACGGGTGCTCACCGCAAGCCTCGGCGACCTTCTCCTCGATATCGTCGACGATAGAATCGACCTGACGGTTGTTGGTACCGGTGGCGAGCACAAAGTAGTCGCACACGTCGGAGAGCTCAGTCAGGTCGAGCACCTGAACGTCCTCGCCCTTCTTGTCGTAGGCAGCCTGCGAGGCGGCGCGGGCGACATCCTCGGCGGCGACACCGCTCGTGGACAGCGAGGCGGCGGTACGGTCGGACGTGGCAACGAAGCTCTTGTGCTCCACACCTTCAAGAATCTGCTCGTCGGTCATGGTCTCGTCGGCCATGGAATACCTCTTTCTAGACGCACCCGAGCTAGCGTAGCTGGGCGTAATGGTTGTAAATCGTAATAGCCGTGGGATAAAGATAGCGCCCGGACTGGATCACGTAGACCAGACCCTGCGCAAAACAGGAGAAGAACAACTCGTCAAGCGTCGACTCCCCCACCATCTTGCGCAGCGCGTGGGCATAATCACCATGGCGGTTGGGTTCGATGGCATCGGCAACAAAGACCACCATATCGAGCGGCGTCATGTCGCAGGCGCCCACGGTGTGACGGTCGACAGCCTGGAAAACGGCCGGCGATAGCTCGGGAAATAGCTGCGGAAGCTCATAGGCGGCAACCGGGCCATGCAAAAGCGGCGTCGCGGCAGACGGAGAGCCGGCAATCTTAATGCCATAATGCAGAGCGCGCGTGACCAGCTCGTCGTCGGAGAGTACCTTATCCCAGTCGTGAATCAGACCGGCGGCGGCGGCATCAAAGCGGTCGACACCATACACCTCGGCCAGATGAAGCGCGGTCTCTGCAACACCCAGCGAATGCATGTAGCGCTTGCGCTTATCCTTCATACGCACATCGAGCAGCTCTTGAATGCGCTTGAGCAGCACGCGCTCATCGCCCTCAAACTGATCCTCTACCGACAACGTAGACCCCCATCACTCAAAATCTTCTTGACCCAGATCGGCATACAACCCGCGTTTGCGAATATAGCCGAGAACGGACTCGCTCGTAAGATAGCGCACGCTCATGCCACGGGCAACTCGCTTGCGAATGTTGGTCGAGCTGATCGCCAGCGCCGGAATCTGGATATAACGCACGTCAAACGGCAGGCCCGACTCTTTGATTCGCGCGCGAGCAGTATCGATGTCAAAGCCGGGACGTGTCGCAGCAATAAAGGTTGCCAGTTCGGCAATCTCACCAGCATTGTGCCAGGTCACAATATCGATAATCGCATCGGCACCCGTAATAAAGTAGAGCTTTACCTGAGGCGGGTAAAAGTCGCGAAGGGCATGAAGTGTATCGGCCGTATAGGTCACGCCAGGACGGTCGATCTCAAATCGGCTCGCCAAAAAAGCCGGATTCGCGGCGGTGGCGAGGACCGTCATGGCATAACGGTCCTCGGCAGGCGTCACCGGTTTGTCGAGCTTAAAGGCTGGAGAGCCGGCCGGCATAAAGAGCACGGCGTCCAAGTCGAGCGACTCGCGCGCCTGCTCGGCGGTAACCAAGTGCCCGTAATGAATCGGGTCGAAGGTGCCACCCATAATGCCAAGCCGAAACTCCTGCCCATCCTTGATAGGCAGCTCAGGCAGACCAATTCCACCGCGCAGCGACATGACTTACTCGCCCTCCGGGGTCTCAACATCGTCCGCGACTTCTGCCGCGCCGACAACCTCGACGCCCTCGTCCGCAGCGTCGGCTACGTCAACGACCTCAACGGAAACGTCCTCGCCTTCGTCCTCAAGCTCCTCCTCGTACTCCGAGAAGTCCTCGGCGCCCTCAAAGTCAAAAGCGCGCTGGCAAATGCGGACCTCGTCGCCCGCACGGCAACCGGCCTTCTCGAGCGCGTCGTCGACACCCATGCGCGCAAACTTATGCTGCAGGTAGATGACGGCTTCCTCGTTTTCCCAGTCGGTCTGGATGACCATGCGCTCGATGGCGCGACCGACCACGCGGAAGGCATGGGGCTCTTCCTGAACAATACGGAAACGCTTCTCACGCTGCAGGCGACGGCGCTCCCACTCATCGTCGCGCAGATCGACCGGCTCATCGGAGACAGCCAGCTCGGCGCGCAGCTTAGCCACCTGCTCGCCCACGGCAAGCATCAGCGTGTTGAGGCCGGCGCCCGTCACGGCAGACACGGCAAAGAACATATGTCCATCATCGAGCGCGGCGCGTTTGAGGTCGGCAATCTTGTCAGCCGTGCCCGGCGCATCGCACTTGTTGGCGACGACGATCTGAGGGCGCTCCGAAAGCTCGGCGCCATACTGCTCGAGCTCGCGGTTGATGATGCGATAGTCCTCGATCGGATCGCGATCCTCAAAACCGCCCGTCATATCGACAACATGCATGATGAGTGCCGTGCGCTCGATGTGGCGCAGGAACTGATGGCCCAGGCCACGGCCCTCGCTCGCACCCTCGATAAGACCGGGGACGTCGGCAACGACATAGGAGTACTCGCCGGCACGCACCATACCCAGGTTGGGCACGAGCGTGGTAAACGGATAGTCGGCGATCTTGGGTCGGGCGGCACTCATGCGCGCGATAAGCGAGGATTTGCCCACCGAGGGGAAGCCAACGAGCGCGGCATCGGCCATGAGCTTCATCTCGAGCTCAATCCAGTGCTCCTCAGCCGGCTCGCCCAACTGGGCGAACGCGGGAGCACGGCGCACCGATGTCACAAAGTGCGTATTGCCCAGACCACCGGCGCCACCAGGGGCCACGACAACGCGCTCGCCATCGTGCACCAGGTCGGCAATCTCGAACATCGGGGTCTGCGTCTCGGGGTCGAGCTCGCGCACAACGGTACCCATAGGGACCTTGAGAATCAGGTCCTCGCCGCTCTTACCGTTACGACGGGAACCCTGCCCGTGCGTGCCGCGCTCGGCGCGGAAGTGATGCTTAAAGCGGTAATCGATCAGCGAAGACAGCTGAGCATCGGCCTGGATGACGACATTGCCGCCACGACCGCCGTCGCCACCATCGGGGCCACCCTTGGGGACAAAGGCCTCGCGCCTAAACGACATGCATCCGGCACCGCCGTCGCCGCCGCACACGTTAATGCGGCTGATATCGGTGAACTGTGACAACAGAATCGCCTCCTACAAAAAAGAGGGAGACCCTTGAATCCTAAAACTCAAGTGCCTCCCACATATGTGCTCTATGAAGGGTGAATTACGCGTTCGCGAGCGGGCGTACGCTGACCCTGTGCTTGATACCCTTGTGGAACTCAACGGTACCGTCGACCAGCGCGAACAGCGTGTCGTCCTTGCCACGGCCAACGTTCTCACCCGGGTGGATGTGCGTGCCGTGCTGACGGACGAGAATCGTGCCCGTGGTTACCGTCTGGCCGGCGAAGCGCTTCGTGCCAAGGCGCTGACCGCGGGAGTCACGGCCATTACGGGAGGAACCGAGTCCTTTTTTGTGTGCCATTGTGTATACCTACTCTTTCGTTACGAGTGTAATCTACTCGGCGACGGGAGCCTCGGCAACAGCCTCGGCCTCTGCCTTGACAGCCTTCTTGGCGCGGGACGTAGCCTGGACCTTCACGATCTTCAGCTTGGTGAGCTGCTGACGGTGACCCTTCAGACGACGATAGCGCTTGCGCTTGTGGAACTTGAAGACCAGCTGCTTCTCGCCCTTGAACTGCTCAACGATCTGAGCGGTAACCTTGGCCTTGGCCAGCTTGTCGGGATCGGTGACGATCTTCTTACCATCGTTGAGGAAGATGACCGGTAGGGTGACCTTGTCGCCCTCATTGCCCTCGATCTTCTCGACGGTGATGACATCGTCGGTGGCGACCTTGTACTGCTTGCCGCCCGTGTTAACGATTGCGTACATGTTTACTTGCCCTTCATGCATCAGTTAGTGCAACAGCCGAATATAGTAGCAGGCGATAATACCCCCGTCAACGAGTATGTGGAGCAAATCCACAAGTTCGCACAGGTATGGGGCTGACGAGTCGGCCCTCGTCGTCCTCGCATGCTTGATTCTGACGCTCGACATCGTAGGAGCAGATGGTCACGAGGTCTTGCATACCGGTGGAAACAATAGGTGCATCGACGCCCGGGGTCAAGCCCTGCAACAAAACATCAGCAGCGGAAAGCAAAATCTCCGGACGCATGGAGCCCTCGTTGTCGGCATGGGTGTCGAGCATGAGCACCAGATGGTCCTCACACTCCCCCGCCGCAAGCTCATAGCCAACGAGCGTATGGTCCAGATCAAGACGCTTGCTCTTTTTGCCGCGCGCATAGTCAATGCCATGGCCCGCACGCAGCGTGTCGATCGCAGTGCGCACCTCGTCGGCGCTCACGGGGGCCTCGGGGTCCAGGTGCAAGTCGATGCGGTACGACAGACGCGTAAGCTGAGCCGTCAGCGCCGGCGTGCGCACGTCGATGTAGGCAGCCTCGATAGGCGCCAGATCGGCAGGCGATGCAGCGGCCAGGCGCTCAAAGGCCTCGTCGAGAGCGACGAACTCCGTCATAAACAGGTCATACCACTCGCAGGTCGACGACGTACCAACCGGTAGCGCCGAAGAGAAGCCCACGCGCATGTGCGGAGAGAAGCCCTGCGTGACGGCATAGGGAAGTCCCGCACGGCGCACGATGCGCTCAATGGTATGGATTAGTTCCAGATGGCCCAGGTACTTAAGGCGATCACGCTTGCCGTAGCGAACGCGCAGCCTAAAGAGCGTGGGATTGTCGGTCAAGCGCTCACTCATGCGCGATCACCCATCAATACGTTCTTGGCGTGGAGTGTGGGGCAGATTCCGCAGCCGGTGCACGACGTGCGGGTGCAGTCGGGGGTCGTGACGCCCTCGAGCGAACGGCGGTACTCGCGCTCGAGGAAGCCGCGCGAGCAGCCGGGGCTCACATGCTCCCAGGGCAGGCGCCAGTCCAGCTCGTAGGGCAGGTGCACCAGCTCGTTGAGGTCGATGCCGTTTTTGGCAGCGGCCTCCTTCCAGTTGTCGAGCGAGAAGTGCTCCACCCAGGCGTCGAAGCGCGAGCCCGCACGCCAGGCATCGATGATAACCGGCGTCATATCGCGACCGGCACGGGAGAGCGCAGCCTCGACAAGCGAGGTCTCGGCATCGTGGTAATGCACGCGAACGGCGCGGTTGCGCACGCTCGTGATGAGTAGCTTCTGGCGGCGCTTGACGTCGTCGTAATCGAGCTGTGGGCACCACTGGAAGGGCGTTGCCGCCTTGGGGATGAACACCGAAACAGAGATATACACCGAGATAGACCCGCGGCGCGACTTGGGCACCACGGAGCGGCCAAGCTCCAGCACGTGATCGGCCAGATTGGCGATAGCCACGATGTCCTCGTCGCGCTCGCCGGGAAGGCCCATCATGAAGTAGAGCTTCATGCGGTTCCAGCCGGCCTCGAAGGCTGCCTTGGCCGCGCGATCCAAGTCCTCCTCGGTCACGTTCTTGTTGATGATATCGCGCATACGCTGGCTGCCCGCCTCGGGCGCGAACGTCAGGCCGCCCTTCTTTTCGCCAGCGACCGACTCGGCCATATCAACGCCAAACGAATCCAAGCGCTGCGAGGGAATGGACACGCGAATGCCCGTGTCCTCCAGACGACGGTTGAGCCTACCGAGCACGTCGCGGATACAGGAGTGGTCGGTCGTCGAAAGCGAGGTAAGCGACACCTCGTCATAGCCAGTCTTTTCCAAGCCCTGGATCACCGATGACACGATCTGATCGGCCGAGCGCTCGCGTACCGGACGATACGTCATGCCTGCCTGGCAAAAACGGCAGCCGCGGGCGCAGCCACGCAGGATCTCGATAGACAGGCGATCATGGACGAGCTGCGCATACGGCACGCACGACTGAGAAAGCGGATTGGTGGCACCAAAGTCCTCGACGACGCGCTTATAGACAACCGGCGGAACGTCCTTGCCCTCGCGCGGCACGGTGTAGCCATGCGGCGAGCAGGGCTCGTCATGACGCACCTCGTACAGGGACGGCACATAGGTACCGGAGACCGTCGCGAGCTGCTCGACAATCTGAGCGCGCGAGACGCCCTCGTCGCGCAAGCGGCGATGCAGCTGGCAGATCTCGAGCAGCGACTCCTCGCCCTCGCCAATGAGGATGGCATCGAAGAATGCCGCGTACGGCTCGGGGTTATACACCGAGGGACCACCGGCGACGATGATGGGGTCGTCCTCGGTACGGTCGGCAGCCAACAGCGGAATGCCGGCGAGATCGAGCGCTTCGAGGAAGTTCGTCACGGCCATCTCGTGCGGCACGTGCATGCCGACGATGTCGAACGAGGCCACAGGCGCTGCACCCTCGAGCGACAACAGCGGAATCCCCGCCTCGCGCACGGGGAACACGGCCTGTCTCTTATACACATCTCCGAGCC
>CABSYS010000042.1:0-9710 GCA_902482045.1 uncultured Collinsella sp. | reverse complement strand
TCTGCGCATGTCTCGTGGGCTCGGAGATGTGTATAAGAGACAGTGGTTACTCCCATCCTCATAGGGCCTATGCGATTAAGCCCAGCATATCTGTAGGATGTAGCCGGCGGTAGTGCCGTTTTGAGGGCAAAATGTCCAAAACTTGGGAAGCAATACATCGCGCGTCCGTGCGTTGCCTGGGCTTAAAAGAA
The DNA here is from genome assembly GCA_902482045.1 of uncultured Collinsella sp. Lineage (GTDB taxonomy): Bacteria > Actinomycetota > Coriobacteriia > Coriobacteriales > Coriobacteriaceae > Collinsella. Next base: position 9,519 of record CABSYS010000042.1, on the reverse strand, counting down.
AAGCGCGGAGCCGCTCGATGCGACTCCGCGCTTTGGTGTTCTGCTTTGGCAGCTTTGCCTCTACGCTACAAAGAAGTAGACGAGGAAGGCGAGGGCCGCGATCCACATGAGCGGCTTGATCTTGGAAGCCTCGCCCTTAAAGAGCGCGACGATCACGTAGGCGATAAAGCCCAGACCGATGCCGGCAGAGATGGAGTAGGTGAAGGGCACGCCGGCGACGATCATGAACGCCGGGAAGCCCTGCGAGACATCGGACCAGTCGATCTCGGAGGCCTCGCTCATCATGAGGTAGCCGACGTAGACCAGAGCACCGCAGGTGGCGGCGCTGGAAACGATGGTGACGATGGGGGAGAAGAACGCGGCGAGAATGAACAGCACGCCGGTGGTGACGGAGGTGAGGCCCGTGCGGCCACCGTCGGCAGCGCCAGAGGTGGACTCGACGAAGGTGGTGATGGAGGAGACGCCCATGAAACCGCCCACAGCGGCGGCGGCGGAGTCGACGATCAGGATCTCCTTGATATTCTCGACGTTGCCGTCGTCGGTGAGGAACTCGCCCTGCTTGGCCACGGCCATCGCGGTGCCCATGGTGTCGAAGAAGTCACTCATGAGCAGCGAGAACGAGATGACGAGGAGCGCGGGGTCGGTAAGGACCTTGACGATGGCGGGCACGCCGCCGGCGTCGGCGATGGGGCCACCGATGCTCGAGAAGTCGAGCGGGGCGATGATACCGGTCGGAGCCTGGGTCACACCTAGGGGGATACCGGCGATAACGGCGACGATGATGCCGATGAGCAGCGAGCCCGGCACGTTGCGGGAAGCCAGGGCAACCGTCACGACGATGGAGATGATGCCGACGATAAAGGTGGGGGAGGCGATGTCGCCCAGGCCGACGAGCGTACCGGCGCCAGCGGTGATGATGCCAGCGTCGCACAGGCCGATCATGGCGATAAACAGGCCCAGACCCACCGAGATGGCGTGACGCAGGACAACCGGGATGGCGTCCATGATGGCCTCGCGCAGGCCACAAAGCACGAGCAGCAAGATGACGACGCCCTCAAGGAAGATGACGCTCATGGCCACGTGCCAGTCACCGCCGCAGACGGTGGTGGTGATTCCGGCGATCATCGCGTTGACGCCTAAGCCCGACGCGCAGGCGAGCGGGCGGTTGGCGAAGATGCCCATGCAGATGGTCATGATGCCGGCGCCCAGGCAGGTGGCGCAGGCGAGCGCTCCCGCATCGATGCCAGCGCCCGAGAGCACCGCGGGGTTGACGGCGATGATGTAGGCCATCGCCAGGAATGTTGTCAGTCCAGCGCGGAGTTCGGTCCCGATTGTGGACTTGCGCTCGCTGACGTGAAATAGTTCGTCCATGCATACCCTTTCCTTGTTCGGCCCCGAGTTTAGGCCGATTGACACGAACTCACCTACTATAGCCCCTTTACGACGCTGTTGTTCCTCGCATGTTGATGTTCGGCGCTTTGTAGCAGACGGACGGTATTTTTCGCATGAAAAAGTGTGGGTACCGTATACTTAAGCGGTTACAACGACCCCTATGGAGGAACATATGATTAAAGAGCTTTGCCACGACGAGGCTATCCTGTCCCAGCGTTGCGAGGTTGCGACCGTCGAGGACGAGTCGGTTGCTCAGGACCTGATCGATACCATCAAGTCGCTCGACGATGCCGGCTGCCTTGCCGCTAACCAGATCGGCGTCACCAAGAAGGTCTGCGTCTACCTGGACGATGCCGGCGAGCCCCATGTGCTCTACAACCCCCGTCTGGTGTTTGGCCTGGGCGCCAGCAAGATGGAGGAGAGCTGCCTGACGCACGAGGAGGTCACCAAGTCCACGCGCTACATCAAGTGCAAGGTTGCCTTTGACCAGATCGTCGACGGCAAGATGAAGGAGTGCCGCTGCGACTACGCGGGCTTTGAAGCACAAATGATCCAGCATATGATCGACCACTGTCTCGGCAAGTTGGTCTAAGGGGATCAAAGCGCCGCACCTTGCCGCTCAATCGTCGCTTGCGTACCGTTAGTACGCGGCTCCTCTTTCGTGGCAATCTGCGGCACTTTGACCCCTTAGACGACCTGCGGGGTTAACTTGGTTGAGTTTATCCAGCTTGAATAGTCCGGGCGTGACATTGTTGTCATGTCCGGGCTTTTGTGTTTAGCGCCTTTTTGTTTGGAGACAATGAAATTAGCAAGAACGTAAAGCTAGGAGGCGCTATGTGCACGAGTATTCGATTTACCGATAATTCTGGCCACATGTATCTAGGCCGCAACCTCGACTGGAGCTTTGACTACGGCCAACAGGTTCGCGTGATGCCGCGCGGGTTTCAGATTCCGTATTCGTTTATCGACGACGCGACAGCGGCACACGCGGTGATCGGTATGTGCATCGATTACAGGAACTACCCTATGTTCTTCGATTGCGGCAACGATGCGGGCCTCGCCGTGGCGGGCCTCAATTTCCCGGGTTATGCCGAGTATGCCGAGGGCCCTGTCGACGGCAAGACCAATATCGCGGCCTATGAGTTCCCCCTGTGGGTGGCAGCGACGTTCTCGACGGTCGACGAGGTTGAGGTGGCCCTGCGTGATGTGGCGATCGTGGCTAAATCGGCGGGCGAAGGCCTAGGCGTGTCGCTGCTCCATTGGATTATCGGCGACAGCCAGCGCAGCATCGTGGTCGAGATGATGGCTGACGGCCTGCATGTATACGACGATCCGGTCGACACCCTTGCCAATCAGCCCACCTTCCCGTGGCACATGGAAAACCTGCGCACCTATATCACCGCCACAAGCGATTTTCCGCAGACGGCGAAGTGGCGTGGCGCCGAGCTTAAGCCCTATGGAGCCGGTGCCGGCATGCGCGGTATTCCGGGTGACTGCTATTCGCCGAGCCGTTTTGTAAAGGCGGCGTACCTCAATGCCAATTACCCGCAAAAGGAGAGCGAGACCGAAAACGTCGTCCGCATGTTCCGCTCGCTCGAGGGCGTGGTGATGATTGAGGGGGCGTCCAGGATGGGCGATGGCAAGTTCGAGAAGACTATCTACACCGGATGCTTTAGCGCGCGCACGGGCAATTATTACTACGCGATGTATGGGGATCCATCGATTCGCTACGTGAGCCTGATGGATGCCGAGGGCGCGAGCCCCGATAGGCTCGTGGTTCCCGAGCCGCGTCGTTCGTAGCCGTTAGCTTTACTGCAATGCAAGGCGGCCCTGCGTCTCTCGTGAGGTGCAGGGCCGCTGTCGTTGATTTATGACGTCGCTAGAAGTTGGTGTCGTTGAGTTGTTCGTTCTCGAGGCCGTCGAGCTGTTGCTGTTCGGGCGTATCGGCGACGCTCTCGAGCAGCTCGGTGGGATCGACGTTCATGTTCTTGCCGGCTTCGTTGCCGTTGACCAGGTCGTCCGAGAAGATATCGACATCCATTTCCTCAGCTTCCTCGATCTGAACTTCGAGCGGCACCTGGGTGCGTACGAGTTTGACTGCCGGACGCATACGGGCAAAGAGGGGCACGTACTCGATAATGATGGCCGAGTTCTCGAGACCGTACCAACGTGCCGGGCTTCCGCAGGCGCGGCGGACGGCGTACTTGATGGCCATGACGCGATGGTCGTTGCGGTTGATGTCCGTTTCGGGGGCAAGCATCTTGCGCAGCATGCAAAAACGGAAGTCACCCACGTTGCCGCGTGTCTCGTAGATGGAGTAGGTGTGGTGCTGCGACGGCAGCTCTCCCGAGGCCATCAGGTCGCCAACGATCTGGCGCAGGTAGGCGTTGATGCGCTGATTGACCTTAAAGCCCAGGTCCAAGCGCACGCGGAACAGGAAGTCTGTGCCAAAGGTCTCAACGGAATACTCGTGCGTATAGGGCTCGTCGGTAACGTGCACGTTGATGAACCAATATGCCTTGGCGCGCTTGGGGTGCTTGTCCAGGATGGAATAGAGCACGTCGCGGTCGAGCGTGAGCGGGTCGGGGCTGTTGGTGAGGAACACCAGATTATCAGCGAGCACGGGATAGGTCTCGTCATTGCGCAGGCGATTGAGCTGGTTGATGTACTTGGAGACGGGCAGCAGAATCGTCTGCGTGCGCTCGATGGCGGTGCCGCGACGCCACACATACATAAGGCCAAACAGCAGTGCGGCCAGGAAGATCATGACGTAGCCGCCGTCAAAGAACATGGTGAGGCACGAAGCGAAGAAGCACAGCTCAATGGCGCCAAAAAGCAGGGCAAAGACGCAAGCGCCCAGCTTGTGCTTGAGGATGCCGGCGATATAGCTCGTCAAAAGCGTCGTGGTCATGAGCATGGTCACGGTAATGGCGAGGCCGTAGGCGCTCTCCATGCGCTCGGAGTTTTGGAACAGCAGCACGATGAAGATGCAGCCGACCCACATGATGTTGTTGACGAGCGGAATATAGAGCTGGCCCTTGGTGTCGCTGGGGTAGTGGATGCGCAAGTGCGGCATAAGGTTGAGGCGCGTTGCCTCGGATACCAGCGAGAACGAGCCGGTGATGAGCGCCTGCGAGGCGATGATGGCCGCCACGGCCGAAAGCACGATGGCAAAGGGGCGTAGGGGTTCGGGGAGCATCATATAGAACGGGTTGACGATATCCATCGCGAGCATCTGGGGGTTGGAGTTGTTGGCGAGCAGCCAAGCGCCCTGACCCAGATAGTTGAGGATAAGCGCCGCCTTTACGAACGGCCATGATGCGTAAATGTTAGCCTTGCCCACGTGACCCATGTCCGAATAGAGCGCCTCGGCGCCGGTCGTCGACAGAAAGACAAAGCCGAGCACCATGATGCCCGAGTGGTTGATGGGCGAGAACAGGAACATGATGCCGCGGATGGGGTTGAGTGCGCGCAAGATGGACAGGTTGCCGAGCATGTTGAACAAGCCGGCGCCCGCCAGGAACAGGAACCACAGCGTCATGAGCGGGCCGAACAACTTACCGATCGACGAGGTACCGGCGCGCTGCATGGCAAATAGGCCGCAGATAATGATGATGGTAATAATGATGACGTTGGTTTGCCCGTCACCCAATAGCGCGTGGCCCCACTCGATGGTGCGCAGGCCCTCAATGGCTGTGGTGACCGTGACCGCGGGGGTGAGGATGCCGTCGGCGAGCAGCGCCGCGCCGCCGATCATGGCGGGGAGAATCAGCCACGGTGCCACCTTGCGCACAAGGCTGAACAGGGCGAAGATGCCGCCTTCGTTGTGGTTATCGGCCTTCATGGCGATTAACACGTACTTGACCGTGGTCACGAGCGTCATGGTCCAGATAACGAGCGAGAGCGCGCCCAAGATCATGTCCTCGCTAACGGTACCGATGCCGCCGTTGTTGGCGACAATTGATTTCATGGTATACATGGGGCTCGTGCCGATGTCGCCATAGACGACGCCGAGCGTTACGAGCAGCATGCCAGCGGAGAGGGGAATGGCTCCATGCCCGCCTTGACCGCGCTGGTCTTGGGGGCTTGCCTCCAGTTTGTCGTGTGCCACGTGGACTCCCTTGGACATCCGGTTATCTGTCTAGGACAGATAATCTTTATGCCGTCTTTATACATACAAGAGCAGTTTGGCACATCGGGGTGTTTTAGACAATAATCCCCATCTGGGGATTATTTATATACGCAGGTAGCATTTCAAGGCAGGGGCTTTTAAGCACGTGCCGCCTGGGCGATGCCGGCCTTGGCGCTTGCGCGTTTGCCGGCGAGTTCGCAAAAAATTGCACCGCCGATGATAAGTGCGGCGCCCATCAGGCGGACTGGTGTTATGGCTTCGCCTAAAAGGATGGCGGAAAACACGACGGCCGAAAGCGGCTCGAGGTAGCCGACGACGGCGACGGTCTGGACGGGCAGCTTGGCGACGGCGCTAAAGTAGAGCAGACAACCGAGTCCGGTGTTGACAATGCCGAGCATGGCAACGGCGCGCCAATCGATGCCGGCGGCAATGCTGGGGGAGAGGAACGAGGGGGCGCCTTGGGTGATGAGCGTGAGGACCAGCGCGGTCACAAAGGCGGCGCTCACCTGGAGCGCGGAGTTCTCGAGACCCTCGATGTGCGGCGCACCCTTGCTGGCGATGACCATCAGCGCATAGCAAAATGCCGAGGCGATGCCGCAGACGATGCCCGCAATGGGCATGTTGCCGCCTAGACCTTGCGCTGCAATGAGAAAAGCGCCGCAGGCGACGGCGATAAACCCGGCGATTTTGCCACCGGTCAGCTTTTCGCCAAAGATGAGCGGGGAGAGCGCCATGACAATGATAGGGCCGCAGTAGTACAGCAGCGAGGATATGCCGACGCCGATCGTCTGGTAGGCGCGGAACAGAAAAATCCAGCTGGCGCCCAGTGCGGCTCCCGAGAGGAGGAGGGCTGCGGCTTCGCGGGGGCGAGATGGCGCCTGCAACTTATGGCGTTGGGTGATGGCGAGGACGGTGACAAGCGAGAGTGCGCCCAAAAACGTGCGTAGTAGCACGATATCGGAGCTCGGCAGCGCGATGGCAGCGGCGATGATGCCGTTGGAGCCAAACAATAGCAATGCTGCTAAGTACGTAAATAGTCCGTTGTTCATGCGCTGACATCCCTTCTATATCCGAGCATGTTCACTATGGGTGAACTGGCTTTAGAAGAAAAGCGAATATAATGCATGGATAACATGACAAAAACTCATGCAAAGGTGGAGAGGTGCCGTGGAAACGAATATTCAAAAGATGCAGGTGCTGCTCGAGACCGTGCGCGCCGGCAGTTTTACGCGCGCCGCCGAGCGGCTGAGCTATTCGCAGTCGGGCGTGAGCCGTATGGTGGCCGATCTTGAGGCAGACTGGGGCTTTAAAGTGCTCGATAGAAGCCGCGAGGGCGTAGTACTTTCTGCCGATGGGCGGCAAGTCATGCCGGCGGTCGAGGCGCTCTGCGAGGAATTTGTTCGTTTGCAGCGACGGGTGGATGAGATGCGTGGGCTCATGCGCGGCAAAATCTGCATCGGTACGTTTTCGAGTGTGGCGACCCACGTGCTGCCGCCGGTGATTGCGCGCTTTCGCGCCGATCACCCGGACGTCGATTATGAGTTGCTGATGGGCGATTACTCAGAGATTGAACAATGGGTGGCTGAGGGTCGTTGTGACCTGGGCTTTATCCCACGTGAGCCCCGAGAAAACGGCATGGCATCGCGGTCTTTGGTGCGCGACGAGTTGATGGCGGTAGTGCCGGCAGGCTCTTTGCTTGCCACGGCGGAGGCCGTCTCTCTTTCCGATTTGGCTAACGAGCAGTTTATTCTGCTAGAACGCGGCACCGATGACGAGATTACGCCGCTGTTCCGTCGGGCGGGGCTGACAGTGCGCTCAAAACTGTCGACTTGGGATGACTATGCGATTATGGCCATGGTCGAGGACGGCCTGGGCGTGAGCATTCTTCCCGCGCTCATCTTGCGCCGCTGCCAGTTCGATGTTGCCGTGCGCCCGCTCGAGGGACATCCTCATCGGCAGATCAACGCCATATATCGAACGGCCGACGTTTCGCTTGCCGCTGCTCGATTCCTTGAATACCTCTAAACGCGTGCATGTCATTGTCCGCTTTGGGCAAATCTCGGAGTTCGGTACGTTTTCTTATGAAATTGAACTTTCGAATGAGGTACGGCGCTATACTGCTTGCTAAATTGAACTCAGGTTCAATTCGTGTTCTATAAATTGAACTTTGCCAGCAAGGAGGTTCTAGTGGCCCAAGAGACGTTTAGCGATCGCCTGCGACAGACTATGTCCGATCGCGACGTTCGCCAGTCGGACGTAATCCGCGCATCGGAGATGCTCGGCAAAAAACTCGGCAAGAGTCAGATGAGCCAATATGTGAGTGGCAAGACGATTCCGCGGCGCGATGTGGCAGAGCTGCTCGCCCGCATTTTGGAGGTCGATGTTTCCTGGCTGCTTGCCGGTGACGCCGATCAAGGCGAGACATCATCGCCTCGCAACGATTCCAAGCCCGAACCCCATCCCTCAGCTCAAATTCCAAGGAGCACCACCATGCGTACTTTTTCTAAATCCACCAAACTCGAGAATGTCCTGTATGACGTGCGCGGTCCCGTCGTCGACGAGGCAGCCCGTATGGAGGACGAAGGCGAGCGCATCCTCAAGCTCAACATCGGCAACCCCGCGCCCTTTGGTTTCCGCACGCCCGATGAGGTCATTAAGGATATGCGCCAGCAGCTGCCCGACTGCGAAGGCTATTCCAACTCGCGCGGCCTGTTCTCTGCGCGCAAGGCAATCATGCAGTACTCGCAGATCAAGGGCCTGCCCAATGTTCAGATGGAGCACATATACACGGGCAACGGCGTGTCCGAACTCATTCAGCTTTCGATGAACGCGCTGCTCGACAACGGCGACGAGATCCTGATCCCCAGCCCCGACTATCCGCTCTGGACGGCGTGCGCAACCCTTGCCGGCGGTCATCCCGTGCACTATCTGTGCGATGAGCAGGCGGATTGGTATCCCGACCTGGAGGATATGGAGTCCAAGATCACGAGCGCGACCAAAGCCCTCGTCATCATCAACCCCAACAACCCCACGGGCTCTGTCTATCCGCGCGAGGTGCTCGAGGGCATTGTTGAGATCGCGCGCAGGCACCAGCTCATGATTTTTGCCGACGAGATCTACGACCGCCTGTGCATGGACGGCTACGAGCACGTCTCCATTGCCTCGCTCGCCCCCGACCTGCCTTGCATTACGTTTAGCGGCCTTTCCAAGTCGCATATGATCGCGGGCTATCGCATTGGCTGGATGGTGCTTTCGGGCAACCAGCGCTGCATGAGCGACTTCATCATGGGCGTCAATATGCTCTCTAACATGCGCCTGTGCTCCAACGTGCCGGCTCAGTCGATCGTCCAGACGGCGCTCGGCGGCCATCAGTCGGTTAACGACTACATCCGTCCCGGCGGCCGTGTCTACGAGCAGCGCAACTTTGTGTATGAGGCGCTCAGCAAGATCGACGGCATCTCGGTGGTCAAGCCGCGTGCGGCGTTCTACATCTTCCCCAAGATGGATGTTAAAAAGTTCAACATCACCGATGACGAGCAGTTTGCCCTCGACCTGCTGCACGAGAAGAAGATCCTGATCACGCGCGGTGGCGGCTTTAACTGGGCCGAGCCCGACCACTTCCGCATCGTGTACCTGCCGCGCATGGAAGTACTCAAAGAGTCCCTCGAAGACCTCGCCGATTTCTTCGACCATTACCGCCAGAGCTAGTGGGATAGAAGCTCCGTACTATGAAAAGCTCCCTGCAGTTGTTTTGCTGTAGGGAGCTTTCTTGAATCGGCGGAACTAGATCACGATCCCGTTGCAGTGGTCGATTTCGTGTTGGATGATCTCGGCGGTGTAGCCCGAGAAGTTCTTGATGCGGTGGACGAAGTTCTCGTCCAGATATTCCACCTTAATGCGGCGATAACGAGTGCAGGAACGCTCGCCGACGAGCGAAAGGCATCCTTCGCTCGTCTGATAGGCATTGACCTGCTCAAGAATTTGAGGGTTGTACA
>CABSYS010000041.1:0-9821 GCA_902482045.1 uncultured Collinsella sp. | reverse complement strand
GATCTTTATGCCCGTGGGCACCAAGGCAAACGTCAAGGGCATCCCTACCGAGACCGTCAAGCAGCTCGGCGCCCAGATCGTGCTTGCCAATACCTATCACCTGTCCATGCGTCCCGGCGAGGACACCATCGCCGAGCTGGGCGGCCTGCACAAGTTTATGAACTGGCACGGCCCCATTCTTACCGACTCGGGCGGCTTCCAGGTGTTCAGCCACAACGACGCCGTCAAGCTCACCGACGAGGGCGTGCGCTTTATCGTCAACGACTACGACGGTCGCCACGTGTTCTGGACGCCCGAGGACAACATGGAAATCGCCATGAAGCTCGGCTCCGATATCTGCATGCAGCTGGACCAGTGCCCGGGCTATCCCGCCACGCGCGCCTACGTTGAGCGCGCGGTGGAGCTGTCGAGTATGTGGGCCGAGCGCTGCTATAAGGCCCACACCCGTGATGACCAGGCACTCTTTGGCATCGTCCAGGGCGGCATGCATCTGGACCTGCGCCTGCGATCGCTGCGCCACCTGGAGGAGTGCGGCGACTTCCCCGGCTACGGCATCGGCGGCTACTCGGTGGGCGAGGACCACGAGACCATGTTCGAGACCCTGGCACCGCTCGTAAGCGAGTACATGCCCAAGCACAAGCCGCGCTACCTGATGGGCGTCGGCAACCCCACCACCCTCGTGCGCGGTGTGGGCGTGGGTATCGACATGTTCGACTGCGTGCTGCCGACGCGCACCGGCCGCATGGGTACGGCGTTCTCCAGCGAGGGTCGCCTTAACTTCCGTAACGTGCGCTTTGCGCACGACGACGGCCCTATCGACCCCACCTGCACCTGCCCGGTGTGCACGGGCGGCTACAGCCGTGCGCTCATCCGTCACATGGTCACGCAGAAGGAGATGCTCGGCGGTATTCTGCTGTCGATGCACAACATCTACTACCTGCTCAACCTTATGCAGCGTGCCCGCCAGGCCATTATCGAGGGTCGCTACGGCGCGTTTGTGAGCGACTGGATGAACAGCCCTGCGGCGGTGGATTACTAAGAGCGGCGCGGGCGCTTGTGGGGGCGTTCGCGCGGTGTCGAGATCGTGTGCCAATCGACCGCGCGCAACCGGCGCCGGGCATCGCATGCGCCGGCATCGGTTGCCCGACCGCTGACCGATAGCTTGCAAGCACTTGATGCATCGTGGGTACCATACCGAATGGTTGATGTTCGGGCGGGTGTTTGGCGCATGGCGTCGACCCCGCCCGTTTTTCTTTTTCTCGATAGGAGTACCCATGATTAAGAACGAGAATGTCGAGGGCGAGCCTGCCTACGACGAGACGTACCGCCGCGGCCCCGTGGTCATGCGCGGCCCCATGATTCCTAAGGACAACACCTACGCCAACCTGCTGGCGCCCGAGGAGTCGACCGACTGGTTGCATGCCGATCCGTGGCGCGTACTGCGCATCCAGGCCGAGTTTGTCGACGGCTTTGGCGCGCTTGCCGAGCTCGGACCTGCGGTGACCATCTTCGGTAGCGCCCGCACGCCCAAGACCGATCCACTCTACAAGGCGGCGCGTACCGTCGGCCGCAAAATCGCCCAGCGCGGCGTGGCGGTCATAACCGGTGGCGGCCCCGGCATCATGGAAGCGGCCAACAAGGGGGCGGCGAGCGTCAACGGCAAGTCAGTTGGTTTGGGCATTGAATTGCCGCACGAGCATGGGCTCAACAAATACGTGAACCTCGGCATGGACTTCCGTTACTTCTTTGTGCGCAAGACCATGTTCGTCAAATACAGCTCGGGTGCCATCGTGTTTCCCGGCGGTTTTGGCACGCTCGACGAGATGTTCGAGGTGCTCACGCTGGTGCAGACGCACAAGGTTAAGCGCATGCCGCTTGTGCTGGTAGGTAGCGAGTACTGGCGGGGCCTATTCGACTGGCTTAACGGTCCGGTGATGGACACCGGTATGATCAGCCCGCTCGATCCGGAGCTGGTGCACATTACCGACGACCTCAACGAAGCCGTCGACATTGCGCTCGGCGGGCTGATGTAGAGCAATCGTGCCCACCGCGACATGGATATGCATGGCAATCTGATGCTATCTAACGTCAGTTTGCCATCTAAACTGGGTATACTGATGTATAAGATGAGGCGAGGAGGTCGCGTATGTCTACTGCAACGGTTAAGCCCACGACGGTTCGCATCGAAGAGGGGCTCAAGGAACAGGCGACTGAGTTCTTGGACTCAGTTGGCTTGAGTCTCAATTCGTATCTCAACCTTGCTGTTCGGCAGCTGGTAAATCAGCGAAAGATTCCTTTTGAGATTGTAGGAAGGGCGGAGGTGCCCAACGAGGCGACGAGGCGTGCCATGGTAATCGCCGAGGCTCATGAGTTGGGGATTTTGCCGGACGATAGCCCGTCATTCAACGACGCTGATGAGCTTATATCGTTCCTCGATGAGGGCTAGCGATGTTTGAGATTAAAGTCGAGGCTCAGTTTAAGGTGGATTACAAACGGACGATGCGCATCCATCCGCAGCTAAAGAGCGAGTTTAAAGCGGCGGTTGCAGAGCTTGTGGCCCATGGGTTGCTTCCAGCGGAGTACGGCGCCCACGAGCTCTCAAACCCGGGCGGAAACTACAACGGCCACATCGATTTCCACCTATCCGATGGCTTGGTCGATGTGGTCGTTCTCTACCTGCCGCATAAAACTAATCCGGTGATTCGACTGGTCAGAATGGGTTCGCATCAAGAACTGTTCCAGGGCCCAATGAGCTAGCCACTCGCTTTTAACTTGCGGTGGAATAGGGATTGATTGGCGGCTGATACGCCAAAAAACAGTCCCTATTCCACCGCAAGTGGTGGGGATGTCCTGCCTGTTGACGTGGCATCTGGCTTTCCCTTGTGGTTGATTTCGTCTAAGAGCTCCGCTGCGATCTCGCTGTTTTTGAACCTGATGCTGCAGTCTTCTTTCTTGGGGAAAGCTAGTAGCGGGATCGTTCCGTACCAGATAGTTTCTTCGTCAATTATCGCTGCACACAAACGTCCTTCTGCTCTAATGGCATGCTCGACGTTCATTTCTGCCAAAGTCTCGCTTGCATCTTCGCGCGGAGTCGAGGCAATGAAAAACTCAAGAGTAATCCCTCGGGCAGTGGCACCTTTGATTGCATCGCCGAGCTTTGCGAGGCAGGCGGCGGATGCGTAGGGCGCGGCAATGAAGATGCTCTTGGCGGCGCCAACGATGTCTTCAACCAGAGTCTCTACGGCATTAGCCGGTTCTATGAGAATGTTTTGATCGGACTGCTCGCTGCCTCCGGTCACGTAGACTTCGTACCCGAGCTTGGCATAGGTCTTGAGTCTCTTCTGGTACATGCGGGCGAGCATGGGTATAGATAAATCAACGTAGTCGAATATCTCAACCCGTCGCTTGCCCTCGTGGCTTCTATGGAGCCTGCCCGCCTGCTGCGTGATGCTGCCGTCCCACGATATCGGCGTGTCAATGAGTAGAGTGTCAAGGTAGGACAGATCGAAGCCCTCGCCCAAAAGGCTTTCGGTGGCGACGATGATTCGATGTTCATGCTCGAAGCGGGGAAGACTGCTCAGTATCGTTTTTCTTTCTTTGGCGTCGATTTCCCCGGTCAGGAGAACGGGTTCGTGTCCTTGGTTTTTGAGCATCCCGAACAGCTCCTCGGCATGCTTTTTCCTTTTAGTCAGCACGAGCGGATGCCGGCCGTTTGACGCAGCTTCAATAGCGTCGTTGACAATCAATTCGTTTCTAGCTGCATGCGTGCACAGCAGGTCGAGAATCTGATTGAAGTTTGCACCTGGCTCGTAGGCGGGTAGTCGAATTCCAGTAAAACGAGGCCGTACGATGCGCTGGATGCCCTGCTGAATCGCTTGCGCTTTTGGATCGATAACATAACGGAGCGGGCCGCAGAGCATGGAGAGCGCCCGCGTAAGGCCGTCGGATCGTTCGGGCGTCGCAGAAAGGCCGTATACGTATTTGGCCGGGGCGGACTTGAGAATAAGCTCGAGCTGTGGTGCGGCGGCATGGTGGCATTCGTCGCAGATAATGAGGCCGTAATTACGAACAAGGCCCTTAACTATCGGCTCTCCGGTTTGGCGGTCTTTGCCAGATAACGACTGGAATGAAGCGATGTCGACGAGGCCGCTTACGGCCATTTTGCCTCCTCCTATTTGTCCGATGACCGGAGGCTGCCTTTTGCTGATTCGTCCTTTTGGGGTTCGGACGGGCTCCCTGTTGTCCGTAATGTCGATAAATCGCTCGAGCTGGGATTTCCATTGGGTTATGAGTGCGGTTTTGGGAACGATGACGAGCGTTGGAAGACCAATGGATGCAATAAGATAAGCTCCGATGACTGTTTTACCGAAGCCTGTCGGCGCGGACATGATTCCGTCTTCGTATATGAGCATCTGATCAGCGGCGATTTGCTGCTCAGGGCGAAGGACTCCTTTAAATGCCATAACAATCGGATTACCCGATTTGCGCTCGTCTGAATAGTGGGCGGTAACGCCGGTCTCTTGAACTAGCTGCTTAAGTTGAGTTTTGCAGCCCCGGGGAATTGCAACATGACCATCTCTCAGTTCGCTAAGGTCTATGAGTCGCGGTTTGCCGAATACTGATTGATGCATGGACTGCGCGCGATAGAATGCCGGATTGGCAAATGTCGCAAGTCCGCGGATTTCCATTTGAGCTGCTGGACTCAGAGACTTCTCGGGGATGTACAGCATATCGGCTTGAATAACGGGCAGCGATGAGGGAAAGTCCCGCGATGTGAGTGGTAGTCGCTTTCGTGGTCTTTGGGCATACCGTTTGCCCTTGTTTGCCACCGTAGTTGTTGCTGGTCCGTGCGGGTTGTTTCCAGGGGCCTCAATCAGATCTTGCACCGTCGAGCGCGGAATCAGCTGGACTTGTGATAGATAGAGCCATTGGTCGGGAAAGGGCTTGAATTGTTCGTCTACAAATACACTGTTTCCTTCACGTTGCGCCTTGCCTTGAAAGGGGAGTGCGATGAGGTTTCCGAAGCCTCCATCGGGAATAGTGGCCTGAGCGGGTAGCATTCGATCAAAGGCCTCGAACGTGATTGTCTTATTATGCGCCGCAGCTTCGGTTATGAGGCAACTTCCAAACTCTCGGGCAGCCTTTGCGCTGATTGGCTCGAGGAAGAAAAACCAGATGTGGGCGCCGTTGCCGGACCTTGAGCGCTCAACGGCGGCGTTAATGCCCCGTCGTATTGCAGCAAGCCGTACGGCATTTGTTGCCTCTTTCCAGTCCGCTTTGTCAAAATCGATGACGAGAACTTTCGTGTTGCAGTTCCTATCGAGAACATATTGCCCGAGGACATCGCGGAACCGGTCATCGTTGCCTTTAAAGTGAGCAATGATTGCGGCATCGCTTAATTCCGGGAAGACGCGATTGCTGCATTCTACGCATTTAACTCTTTGATGGGCTGCTTTGGGGCAAATTCCTGGCTCCCACTCATTAGCACAAGCAGGCGTATAGCCAATGCCCCCGTCCTTTCTGCGATATCCATGAGCGTAAACATCTTTGCGCCCGGTAAAGAGACTGCGAAAGAGCTCGAGTTTATCGCGTGCTGGGCTCGCGCTGGTGACGATGCCCTCGATTTGCGCTCGTTCATCGAACAAAGCGCCAGCTTCTTCCCACTCTTCTAGCGTTGCGTAGCGTACGTCTGAACCGTTGTTGCAAATGACGATTTGTCGGTGTTGGTCCGATATATGTGTGATCGTCTGATCGTATTTAAATTGTGCGGTCCCAAAGAGGGCGTATTGATGCATGGCGTTGCCCATTTGAATGCCGTCCTTGTATTGGAGTTGTTGAGACGAGGGTACGGCATTACGGCTTTTTGGGATATGTAATTTCGATTCAAGTTTGCTAATGGCAAGGGATTATTCTGCGAGCGGCTTTCGGTCGATGCCAAGGCGCGCGACGGCCCTTGATAATCAGGGTTTGCGGTCATATAGGTAGCCGGAGGCGTAAAGAGCGGACCTCATTCAGACCCGGTGGGCAAAAAATGGCAAATATGAGTACTGTTGCTCGGTTAGTCTCATATCATTTGAGAAGTATCTAAGACCAATTGACTGAGTTTTAGTATATTCACCCCTCTAAACACGACGATTCGGGGCTTTATGGAGCTTGAAATCGGTGGAAGCGGGCAATTTCAGCGACATTTTGCTGTTACTAAATTTATGACAGTACTCATATTTGCCATTTTTTGCCCACCGGGTACCGCTAGGGGCTAGTCGAAGCTCCCCCAAACAGCTGGGAATGCGCCGATCGTCAGCATATCTTGTATATGGATGGCTCAGCAAAAGAAGTTGCGGTGGAATAGGGACTGATTTGCGGCTGATAAGCCAAAAACAGTCCCTATTCCACCGCAAGTGGTAAAGGTGCCCCTAGTGGATGGGCTGGTAGCGGGGGCAGTAGCTGATGGCGATGGCGTCGACGCCTACGTGGGTGGCGATGGTGCAGCCGATGGGGCCGGTGCCGGCGTCTACGTAGTTCTGGCCTGCGAGCGCCTGGTTGACGAGCTCGTGCTCCTCGGCGGCGCCGGTCGTGAGTACGCGCACGCTCGAACCCGGGTGTTCAGCCAAAAACGCGAGGCAGTCGGCCATGGTGTTGGCGACGATGCGCTTGGCGCCGCGGCCCTTCTTGATGGCCTTGATCTCGCCCGATTTCCACTCCGGCGAAACGGCCAGGCGAATGTTGAGCATCTGGGTGAGCTGGCCGGCGAGTTTAGGTGCGCGGCCGTTCTTAACGAGGTTTTCGAGCGTGCGGGGAATCAGCAGCAGGTGGGCGTCGGGCAGCATCGCGCGGATCTGCGCCTCAGTCTCGTCCAGGCTGCGGCCGTCCTCGCGCATGGCAAGCGCGTACTCCACCAGCAGGCCCTCGGCGCCCGAGCCGGTGCGCGAATCGATGCAGCGCACGTCGAGCTCGTGCGTTTCGGCCGTCAGGCTGGCGTTGGCATAGCAGGCGGACCACTCGCTGCACAGCGAGATAAAGATGGCGCTGTCGTGGCCGTCGGCGCGCACGCGGTCAAAGAGTGCCTTGAACTCGCCGGCGCTCGGCTGCGAGGTGTGCGGCAGTTGCTCGGAACCGGCCATGCGCGCGACGTACTCCTGGGCGGTAATCTGCACCTGGTCGAGCAGGTCCTCGCCCTCGATAATCACATGCAGCGGAATCACGTAAATGCCGAGCTCTTGGGCGCGGGCGGGGGAGATGTCCGACGTGGAGTCGGTTATGATGGCAAAAGACATAATTGCACCTTTCGTTGGGGCGCTTGCGCGCCGCCTTCTGAGAGCAAAGTGCGACAAGTATAGTAGAGTCGTTCCACATTACTAGGTTCAATTGTTGAATAGTCAACAGTTTGAAGTGTCGGTGTGGAAATCGTCAACTGGGGAAGAGGAATGCCGATGGAGGCACTGGAGATATGCAGGCGGCCGGTCGTGCTATTTGATTTCGATGGCACGGTGGCCGATACGGGCCGGGCGGTGATGACCTCGACGCGCAAGACGCTGGCTGCGCGCGGGTTTTCGGAGGCGCAGATGGGTGACCTGCGTCGCATGATCGGGCCGCCCCTGTGGAAGAGCTTCCACGACTTTTACGGCTTTACGCGCGAGGAATCGCTCGTGGTGGCCGACGAGTACCGCGCCTTTTTTGACGAACTGGGGCCGGAGGAGTATCCCGTGTTCGACGGAATCCCCGAGTTACTCGACGGCCTTGCTGCCCAGGGCAAGCGTATGGCCGTGGCGACGTCGCGCATGGAGGCGAAGTGCATCGATATGGTGCATGAGCTGGGGCTTTGCCAGTTCGAAGCCGTGGTTGGCATGAATCCGCCGCAGGGGCGCGAGACCAAGGCAGATTCGGTTCGCGATGCGCTGGCGGCGCTCGGTGCGACGGCCGACGAGGCCGTGATGATCGGCGACCGCTTTAACGATGTGGAGGGCGCGCACGCGATGGGTGTGCCGTGTATCGGCATCTATTCGGGCGCGGCGGCGCTGGGGGAGCACGAGGCCGCGGGTGCCGATGCGGTGGTGCACTCGGTGGCCGAGCTTGCTAAACTTTTCGCTATATAAGTATGTGATGTGAGGGGCGGGCACGCTCGCCCCTCATTGGTAAGGAGGTCGTCCATGAATCAGGTGGAGCAGAGCGTCGCTGAGTATGTCGACGAGGTCTGGGAAGATGTCGTCGCCGATATCGAGCAGCTGGTGAGTTATCCGTCTGTAGCCGTTGCTGCCGACGCAGAGCCCGGTGCGCCGTTTGGCCGCCCAGTCCGTGACGCGCTCGATTGCGCGCTCGGCATTGCGCAGAAGCTCGGCTACCAGACGAGCGACGACGAGGGCTATGTGGGCATTGCCGATATCCCTGGCCGCGGCGACAAGCAGCTCGCGACCATCTGCCACGTGGACGTGGTGCCCGCCGGTCCCGGCTGGAACACCGACCCGTTTGCGATGGAGCGCCGCGAGGGCTGGCTGCTCGGCCGTGGCGTGATCGACGACAAGGGCCCGGCGGTGTTGTCGCTCTACGCCGGCGCTTATCTGCTCAAACACGGCATTGTGCCGCGCTATACCTTCCGCGCGCTGCTGGGCTGCGATGAGGAAGTGGGCATGTCCGACGTTCACCATTATCTGGAGAACCACGCGAACCCCGACTTTCTGTTTACGCCCGATGCCGAGTTCCCGGTTTGTAATGCCGAGAAGGGCCAGTTTGGGGCGACGTTTGTGAGTCCCAAGATCGACGGCGGGCGCATTGTGTCCTGGAGCGGCGCCGAAGCGAGCAACGCCATTCCGTCGCAGTCTATCTGCGAGCTTGCGATTGCCGCCGATGAGCTGCCGGCGCCTGTTGAGAACGCCGACCGCCTGGAGATCACGGCGCTTGATAACGGGCATGCGCAGATTTTCGCCCACGGCATTGGCGGTCATGCCTCGATGCCCGAGGGAACAATCAATGCCGTCGGCCTCATCGTGGCGTATCTGCGCGAGGCCGAGGATGCGTTTGGTGCGCGCGACGAGCGCCTACTGACGCCTGCCGAGCACGAGTTTGTCAAGTTTCTGGCCTTTGTGCATGCGGACGCCTATGGCCGCGGCCTGGGTATCGACGCGACGAGCCCGGCGTTTGGCCCGCTCACCTGCAACCCCGGCGTCATCCGCGTGGCGGATGGCCACATTGAGCAGGTCATCGACGTGCGTTTCCCCGACAGCACGAGCGCCGATACCATGTGCGAGCAGCTCGAGCCGCTCGTGGGCCGCTTTGGTGTGACGTATCTCGTGGGTCGTACCAAGGTGCCGTTCTCGGTCTCTGCCGACGATCCGGCCGTGAAAGCGCTGATTGATACCTATAACGAGTTTACGGGCAAGCATGCCGAGCCCTTCGCCATGGGCGGTGGCACGTACGCGCGCAACTTTGCCCGCGCCGTATCGTTTGGCCCCGAGGAGACCGGCCTTGAGCTGCCCGCGTGGGGCGGCCAGATGCATGGCCCCAACGAGTGCGCCAACGAGGAACAGCTCAAGCAAGCGCTCAAGATCTATATCGTTGCGATCCTCCGTTTGAATGAATTAGAGCTTTAAGGTTACGCGGTTTCCCAATCTAAGTTGCGGTGGAATAGTTCCTAGAATGGGCCATTTGATGGCCAAGCAGGAACTATTTCACCGCAACTTTGCTTTTATTGGTGTAAAAGGTGCGCCATATTTGGCGCTGGATTGTTATTCGTTTGTAAAGGCTGGGCAGCGCTTGCGGTAAGGGTTTATCAAATGCGGCTTATAGGACAAAACGTGTGTCTACTTTAGGGGCATCGGCGCAGGTCG
>CABSYS010000040.1:0-9830 GCA_902482045.1 uncultured Collinsella sp. | reverse complement strand
TCTACACCTATTAAGTCGTCGGCAGCGTCAGATGTGTATAAGAGACAGATGGTGACGTCGGTGCCCTCGCGCATGACGATGCCCTTGCCCACCTCGAACTTGTAGGTCTCGGGGTCGTTGATAACCGGCGAGGCCAGACGGGCAAAGCGCATGTACACGGGGCCGTCGCACTCGTAGGCGGCGCGCGTAACGGCGCGGGCCTCGACATCGTCGGCGGGAACAATCACGGTCATGCCGGGGATAACGCGCATGAGGGCGATATCCTCGCAGCACTGGTGCGTGGCGCCGTCCTCGCCCACCGAGATACCGGCGTGCGTGGCACCGATCTTAACGTTGAGATGCGGATACCCGATGGAGTTGCGGACCTGCTCAAAGGCGCGACCGGCGGCGAACATGGCAAAGGTGCTCGCAAAGGCAACACGACCGGTGGTTGCGATACCGGCGGCAACACCCATCAGGTTGCTCTCGGCAATGCCCACATCGAAGAAGCGGTCGGGGCAGGCTGCCTTGAACTTGCCGGTCTGCGTGGCGGCGGCCAGGTCGGCGTCGAGGACCACAAAGTCATCGTGCTCGTTGGCGAGCTCGACGAGGGCCTCGCCGTAGCTTACACGCGTGGCGATTTTCTTGACGTCTGCCATCCTAGAGCTCCTCTCCGGCGGCCGTGAGCTCTGCCATGGCCTGCTCAAACTGTTCATCGTTGGGGGCCTTACCGTGCCAGCCCACCTGGTTCTCCATAAAGGAAACGCCCTTGCCCTTCATGGTCTCGGCGATAATGGCGGTCGGCTGACCCTTGGTGGCGCGGGCCTCGGCAAAGGCGGCGCGGATCTGATCGAAGTCGTTGCCGTCGGCGAGCTCCACCACATGGAACTTGAAGGCGCGGAACTTGTCGGCGAGCGGCATGGGGTCGTTGACCTCCTCGACGGGGCCGTCGATCTGCAGGCCGTTGTGGTCGACGATCACGCAGAGGTTATCGAGCTGCTGGTTGCCGGCAAACATGGCGGCCTCCCAGACCTGGCCCTCCTCGCTCTCGCCATCGCCCAGCAGGGCGTACGTGCGGTAAGTATCGCCCCAGTGCTTGGCGGCAACGGCCATGCCCACGGCGGCGGAGATGCCCTGGCCGAGCGAACCGGTGGACATGTCAACGCCCGGGGTATCGTTCATGTTGGGGTGACCCTGCAGGTGGCTGCCGATGTGGCGCAGCGTCTCGAGATCCTCCTTGGGGAAGAACCCGCGCTCGGCGAGCACGGCGTACAGACCAGGCGCGCAGTGGCCCTTGGAAAGCACGAAGCGATCGCGGTCGGCCTTGCGGGGGTCGGCCGGGTCGACGTTCATTTCCTCAAAGTACAGATAGGTCATGATGTCGGCAGCGCCGAGCGAACCGCCCGGATGGCCGGACTTGGCAGCGTGCACGCCGGTGACGATGCCCTTCCTTACCTCGTTGGCAACCTTTTTGAGCTCTTCGTCGCTCATTGTGCCTTCCTTTCATCCTCTTTAGACAAGATGCGCACGGCACAGAAGGTCGTCCCAACCCAGCCGCGATGCACGTACGTCATTCATTATGCTGGAAACTGGAAGCTTTACCAGACTTTTTATCATTATTTGAGCAATTGAGCAGGCAGAACCGCTGATGAAACGGTTTATCAATGTGAACGTCTTTTGGATGGAACGCAGTCGGCCCTACGCGTTAATGTCCTTGAAGCCCTCGCCGAAGGTTTCCGTAACGTCGGCGACCGTCACAATGGCGCGAGGATCGCGCTCACGCACAATGGTCTTGAGCGTGTTGAGCTCGCGGCGGCTCACAATGACCATGATCACCGGCTTCTCGGCGCCCGAGTACATACCGGTCGCCTTAAACTTGGTGCAGCCGCGACCCAAGCCATACATGATGTCGGCCGCGATATCGGGAAACTTGTCCGAGATGATGAGCACCATACGGCGCCTGTTGCCGCCGTCGACCACAGCATCGATCACGTAGCCTCTAATGACCATCGAAAGGCCTGCATACAGCGCGTTTTCGACCGAGAAGACCGGAGCCGAAAGCGCGCACACGGCGACATCGATCGCCATGACGGTGGAGCCCACCGGTAGCGACGTATTGCGCGAGATAATCTGACCGATGGTGTCTGAGCCGCCAGTGTTGGCACCGGCGCGCAGCACCATGCCGTAGCCGATGCCCGTGATAATGCCGCCCCACATAGCGGGCAGCATCAGATCGGCATGTGCCAGCGGCGCCACAAACGGAGCGAACAGGTCGGTGAAAAAGCCCAGCAGCACAAAACCCGTCGCCGTCTGCACCACGTAGAACATGCCACCCTCGCGCATAACGACCAGCAGCAGCAAGGCATTCATCACAATGGTTTGAATACCGACAGGCAGCGAGATGCCATGAGACGCACCGACCGCTTGGATAATCGTGGCGAGACCCGTAACGCCGCCGGCGGCAAGGCCGTTGGGGATCAAAAACAGGTCCGTCGCGATAGCGGACAGAGCACAGCCCAGCATAATCTTGGGCAGATCGTGAAAGAAGTTCAGCGAAAGAATGCGTTTGATGTCCAGACGATATGCCATGCTGCCTCCCTCAAAAAAGCGCACCCCGTCGGATGCGCTTTGAACTTCTTGCTGTATTCGATTCTACCGATTCGGAGAGCAAATACCACCCCTGCGAAGTGTTTGCATCGACCCGGAGCCAACCATGTGCCTAGGCGTCCGAGCCTTCCGCATCGGCATTGCCGGTTGCCCAGCGATGGTAGCCGATCACAAACGGATCCAGATCGCCATCGTCGAGAACGGCCTCGACGTTGCTGGTCTCCACGCCCGTACGCAGGTCCTTGACCATCTGATACGGGTAGAGCACGTAGCTGCGAATCTGGTTGCCAAAACCGATCGTGGTCTTTGGCCCGCGAATCTCGTCGAGTGCCTCGGCGCGCTTCTCGAGCTCGATCTCGTACAGACGGGCCTTGAGAATCTGCATGCACGCGGCCTTGTTTTGAATCTGGCTGCGCTCGTTTTGGCACGTGACAACGATGCCGCTGGGAAAATGCGTCACGCGTACGGCGGAGTCGGTGGTGTTGACGCCCTGGCCGCCCGGGCCGCTCGCGTGATACACGTCCACTCGGATATCGTCGGGACTAATCTCGATATCGATATCGTCAGGCAGCACGGGGATGACCTCAACGCCGGCAAACGTGGTCTGGCGGCGCTTCTTGTCGTCGGTGGGGCTAATGCGAACCAAGCGGTGAACGCCGGCCTCGGCGCGCAGCATGCCAAATGCGTCCTTGCCCTCGACGGTAAAGGTCGCACGGTCAATGCCGATGACCTCGGCCGCGGGACAGTCGTTGATGGTGACCTTCCAGCCGCGACGCTGGCAGTACTTCATGTACATCTTAAAGAGCATGAAGGTCCAGTCCTGCGCCTCCAGGCCACCCTGTCCGGGCTTGATGGTCACAATCGCGTCGCCGTGATCGAACTCACCGGTAAACCAGCTCGAAAGCTCGAGCTCGTCGATAGCGCGGGCCAGGCGTTCTGCCGTAGTGGCAGCCTCCTCGCGCAATGCGGCGGCGTCGGGGTCATCCCCCATCTCCTCGGCAAGCTCCAGCGCGGCGCGGGCATCGGAAAGCTCGCCGCGCGCGGTATCCACGGCAGCGATATCTTCCTTGGTGCGCGCGATCTCCTCCATGGTGGCACGGGCGGCGTCGGCGTCATCCCAAAAGCCGGGGGCCACGCTTTTAGCCTCGAGCTCGGTCACGCGCGTGCGCTTTTCGTCCAAATGGAGATACGACTCGACCTCGCCGAGCCGGTCCGCAAACGCGTCCAGCTCGGCGGGCGTTACCTCTAAAGCCTCAGCCATTAACGATTCCTGCCGTGGCAGTACTTAAACTTCTTGCCGCTACCGCAGGGGCACGGGTCGTTGCGGCCCACGTTGACGTACGGATCGTCGCTCTCGGACTTGCGATAGGTGGTCACCTTGCCACCGTTGTTGACGGCAGCCGGACCACCCTGGACAGCCGTGCGGGCCTGCACCTGCGCCTGCTTGCGCAGCACCGAGTCGCCGTTGTCACCATCGACCTCGGCAGGACCGGAGAAGCGCGCGCCCTCGAGTGCGGGGTCCTCCTTGTGCTCCACGGCACGCGGGGCAGCCTTGATCTCGATACGCAGAACCGTGCGCAGGTAATCCTCGTACATGGTATCGACGAGTATCTGGAACGCGCCGTAGGCCTCGGTCTTGTACTCAACCAGCGGGTCGCGCTGGCCAAAGCCGCGCAGGCCGATGCCGGTCTTGAGGTAGTCCATCTCCTGCAGGTAGTTCATCCAGCGGGTATCGATGACGCGCAGCATGACCTGGGTGTTGAGCTCGCGCATGAGGTCCTCGCCCAGGCGCTCGGCCTTCATGTTGTAGCACTTCTCAACGTAGGCCAGGACATCGGCAGCCAGGGCCTCAAAGTCCTCGTCGGGGAACTTAGGCGTATCGATATGGCCGGTGAGCTCCACAACCCATTTGCGCAGACCCTCAAGATCGCGCTCGCCCTCGTGGCTGTCCTTGGTGCAGAACTCCTGCACGCAGCGGTACACGGTGTCGTGCATGACCTCGGTGATGTGGTCGGTCAGGTCCTTGCCGTCCAGAATCTTATTGCGCTCGGCGTAGATGACCTGGCGCTGCTTGTTCATGACGTCATCGTACTCAAGGACGCTCTTACGCATGGAGAAGTTGATGCTCTCGACCTTGTGCTGGGCGCTCTCGACGGCCTTGGAGATGATCTTGTGCTGGATGGGCATGTCGTCGCCCATGTCGGCCGTGACCATCATCTTGGAGACGCGGTCCATCCTGTCGCCGCCGAACAGGCGCATGAGGTCGTCCTCGAGCGACAGGTAGAACTGGGTCTCGCCCGGGTCGCCCTGACGGCCGGAACGGCCGCGCAGCTGGTTGTCGATACGACGGGACTCGTGGCGCTCGGTGCCGATGACGGTCAGGCCGCCCGCGGCAAGCACGCGCTCGCGCTCGGCCTTGCAGGTCTCCTTGGCCTCGGCGTTAAACTGCTCGAGCTGTTCGGGCGTCACGTCCTCCATGGTCAGGCCCTCGTACTCCAGGCGCTCGCGCACCAGCTCGTCGGGGTTGCCGCCCAGCAGGATGTCGGTACCACGACCGGCCATGTTAGTAGCGATGGTCACGGCGCCGTAGCGTCCGGCCTGGGCAACGATGTGGGCCTCGCGTTCATGGTGCTTGGCGTTGAGGACCTCGTGTGCGATGCCGCGCTTGGTAAGGGCGGCGGACAGCTTCTCGGAACTCTCGATGGAGACGGTGCCCACCAGGACCGGCTGGCCCTTGGCGTGACGTCGCTCGACATCGTCGGCGACGGCGTTGTACTTGGCCTGAATGGTGCGGTACACCAGGTCCTCGTGGTCAACACGCTGCACGGGCTTGTTGGGGGGAATGACCTCGACGGGCAGCTTGTAGATCTCGCGGAACTCGGCGTCCTCGGTGAGCGCCGTACCGGTCATGCCGGAGAGCTTGTCATACAGACGGAAGTAGTTCTGCAGGGTGATGGTGGCGAGTGTCTGGTTCTCCTCGCGTACGAGCACGCCCTCTTTGGCCTCGATGGCCTGGTGCAGGCCCTCAGAATAGCGGCGGCCTTCCATAATGCGGCCGGTGAACTCGTCGACGATCTTGACCTCGCCGTTGGTGACCACGTACTGCTTATCGCGGTGGAACATGTACTGGGCCTTCAGCGCCTGCTGCAGGTGGTTGACCAGCTGGCCGGAGAGATCGGCATAGATGTCATCGATACCCAGGCGGCGCTCGATTTTCTTAAGGCCGCGCTCGGTGGCGGCGATGGTGTGCTTGGCCTCGTCCATGACGTAGTCGCCCGTGGGCTCAACGTCCTCGGTGGCGGTGAGCATGTCATGCGAGACGTCCTCGCCGCGCTCAAGGCCGCGCACGGCACGCGCGAAATCCTTGTAGGTGCTGGCGGACTTGGTGCCGGCACCCGAGATGATGAGCGGGGTACGCGCCTCGTCGATCAGGATGGAGTCGACCTCGTCGACGATGGCGTAATGGTGGCCACGCTGTACGCGCTGCTCGGGGCGGGTGACCATGTTGTCGCGCAGGTAGTCGAAACCGAACTCGGAGTTGGTGCCGTAGGTGACGTCTGCCTGGTAGGCCGGACGCTTGAGCTCGAGCGGCATATTGTTCTGGAGCAGACCGACGGTCATTCCCAGGTACTTGTAGATGCGGCCCATCCACTCGGAGTCGCGCTTTGCCAGGTAATCGTTGACGGTAACGACATGCACGCCCTTGCCGGCGATAGCGTTGAGGTAGCCGGCCAGCGTGGAGACCAGGGTCTTACCTTCGCCGGTCTTCATCTCGGCGATATGCCCCTCGTGCAGTGCCATGGCGCCGATGAGCTGCACGTCAAAGTGACGCATGCCCGTGATGCGCTTTGAAGCCTCACGCACAGTGGCAAAAGCCTCGGGAAGCATGTCGTCAAGCGACTCGCCGTTGGCGTAACGCTCGCGGAACTTATCGGTCTGGGCGCGGAGTTCCTCCTCGGTCATCTTCTCAAACTGGGGCTCAAGACCGTTGATCTGGTCGACGATCTTGTAGTAGCGCTTAAGGTCCTTATCGGATCCAAAGGACAGCAGCTTTGACATGAATCCCATGTGGTTTTCCTTTTTGGCCATCGCCCACGCCATGCAGCCTTGGGCGAGTTAAACACAGATAAATGTACTTTAGCCAAACAAGGCGCAGCCTATACGGTCGACCTCGACCGCCACGTAATAACTACGACCAACCTGCCAAAAAGGGACAGGTCTATTTTGGCAGGCTTTATCTGGGAAAACGCTGTATCTCTGCCATTTGGTGCAAACGAACCCGTCCCCTTCGCACCAATCTGGTGCAATGGGGACGGGTTAGCTTGCACCAATAAAAAGGAAAGGGCCGCGCACCCAAACGGATGCACGGCCCTTATGCCATGAATGCGAGCGATTCCGCGGTGAGCTATTTACTCAGCAGCCTCGGTGGTCTCGGCCTCAGCAGCGGCCTCCTCGACGGGAGCCTCTGCGGGAGCCTCGGCGGCCTGCTTGGCAGCCTCCTCGGCAAACTTAGCGGCACGCTTAGCCTTCTCGGCGGCCTTAGCCTCAGCGGCGGCCTTGCGAGCGGCCTCGGCCTCAGCAGCCTTGGCGGCCTTGGCAGCCTTGGCCTCCTCAGCCTTCTTGAGCTGGGCGGCAGCGGCGCCACCGAACTTGTCGGCGAAGCGCTGGACGCGTCCACCGGTGTCGACGAACTTCTGCTGGCCGGTGTAGAACGGGTGGCACTCGTTGCAAAGCTCGACCTTCATCTCGGACACGGTAGCGTGCGTCTTGAAGGTGTTGCCGCAGGAGCACGTCACCGTGCACTCGACATACTGGGGATGGATACCCTGCTTCATGGTAGGACTCCTTATTGGTCAGGCGCTGGTTACCGATCAGCGCATAAGGCGTCTTGGTTTCCGACCAAGACAACAAACTCGGCTATGGTACCACGGCGCCGCGTGTCCCACAAAAGGTTCACGGTCTTTGTGCAATGCGGCGTGGCCAACCGCAGCGAGCACGCACCCCATCGAGCCTTCATCCATGTTGCAGACGTGTAACGCCGCAGCAAGCACACTCCTTTTGGCGCCAGACAGGTACAATGATGAACACTGTACCGTAGCGGAGCGCCCCCGCGCGCCGCAACCACGCGAAAGGGTTTCCCATGGCCGAGATCTCGTCCTCCCGCATCGTCATCACCGTCCTTGGCAAGAACCGCCCCGGCATCGTCGCCGGCGTCACCCGTGTTCTGGGCGAGGCCAACGTCGACATCCGCGACATTACGCAGTCCATTATCGAGGACATCTTCACCATGACCATGCTGGCCGATACCGCCGAGTCCAAGCTCGACTTCGCCGAGCTGCAGAAGGCGCTGGCCGAGGCCGGCGAGCTTTCGGGCGTCAACGTGTCCATCCAGCGCGAGGACGTCTTTAACTTTATGTACCGCCTGTAGCGAACAAGCCGCTCGGGGATTGCCTGACACGCGCATGCCCATGCAAGCCACCCCGATGCGGCCCGGAGAGGAGCGCGCATGGCCTACGACGCCAAGAAAATCTATTACCGCTTCGATGACCACTTGAGCCGACTGGTTCTGGATTACGAAGCAAGCCGCCAGATTTCGTCTGAGAGCGAAAGCCTCTACCACGGCCTGCCGACCGACCCTTATGACGAGGGCTTGTTCGAAGAGCACAATGTCAAGCGCGGCCTGCGCAATGCCGACGGCTCGGGCGTGGTCGCGGGCCTCACTCGTATCTCGGATGTGCACGGCTACAACAAGGTCGACGGAAAGGTCGTGCCCGATCAGGGCAAGCTCACGCTTCGCGGCTACAGCATCGAGGATCTGGTCAACAATGCCCAGGCCGAGAATCGCTACGGCTACGAGGAAGTCGCCTATCTGCTTATCACGGGTTCGCTGCCCAACAAGGAAGAGCTCGACGGCTTCTGCGAGCGCCTAGGTGCCTTTAGACATCTGAGCGACGAGTACGTTAAAGAGTTCCCTATGACCACGGTGTCGTCGAGCATCATGAACGTGCTCCAGCGCGCCGTACTGCTGCTCTACGCCTTCGATGCCGAACCAGACGTGATCACGCCTGAGCACGAAATCGACGTCGCCATTTCCATGCTCGCACGTCTCCCGCGCATCGCCGCCTTCGCACACATGGCCTCGGTCGCCAAGCTTCGCGGCTCCGAGGTTCACGTGCCGCACCCTACGCCCGGTCTCTCCACCGCCGAGACCATCCTACAGGTCCTGCGCGGCGGCATGGCGTTCACCCGCGATGAGGCGATGCTGCTCGACGTCATGCTCATGCTGCATGCCGAGCACGGCGGCGGCAACAACTCCACGTTCGCCTGCCGTGTGCTGTCCTCCTCGGCCACCGACCCGTATTCCGCCTACGCCGCGGCCATCGGCTCGCTCAAGGGTCCGCGCCACGGCGGCGCCAACGCCAAGGTCGTGTCCATGCACGAGGACATCCGTGCGCATGTCTCCAATTGGGAGGACGAGGACGAGGTCGCAGCCTACCTGGGCAAGATTCTCGACAAGCAGGCCTTCGACGGCACGGGTCTCATCTACGGTATGGGCCACGCCGTCTACACGCTGAGCGACCCGCGCGCCGAGGTGTGCCGCCGTTACGCGCGCACGCTTGCCGCCAAGAAGGACCTGGGCGAGGAGTTCGCGCTCATCGAGCGCATCGAGCGCCTGGCACCGCAGGTGATGCGCGACCACGGCATGACCAAGCCTATCTGCGCCAACATCGACCTGTACACGGGCTTTATCTACAAGATGCTCGGCGTGCCCGAGACGCTCTTTACGCCGCTGTTCGCCGTCGCCCGCATGGCCGGCTGGTCGGCGCACCGCATGGAAGAGCTCTTCTGCGCGCACCGCATCATCCGTCCCGCGTATCGCCCGGTTATCGAGCCGCTGGAGTATAAGCCGCTCGCCGATCGCTAGGACGCGGACCGTTATAGAACCCGAGCGTGGCCAGGGCATCATCGCCCTCGGCCACGCTTTTTATGCCAGTAGAAAGGGCTTCATCAAATGATTGTGTTTTCCGATATGGATGGAACGCTGCTGACAAGCGATAAGCAGATGAGCGACGCCACCTGGGCAATGCTCGACGAGCTCGCGCGCCGCGGTATTGAGTTTGTGCCTTGCACGGGGCGCCCGCTGTCGGGCATCTTTGAGCCCATCCTCGCCCACCCCGCCGTACACTACGCGGTCTGCGCCAACGGCGCCAGCGTCTGGCAGCTCGACGACGATGTGCCCACCG
>CABSYS010000039.1:0-9970 GCA_902482045.1 uncultured Collinsella sp. | reverse complement strand
AGGACGACCTGATGCTGGGCGTCGCCAATCGCATTGATGCCGATTACGTCGTGACGGAGGACAAGAATCTTATTAAACATACCAATGGTGTATGCATTAACGTTCAACAGGCGTTGAGGCTGGTTGAAGGGTCCAACGTCCCTTCGGCGCGGCCCGTCTAAGCTGCTTTATCTTGATAAAGTGACGTTTCCTCACCGTTAGCCGATGATGCGAGAGCGCTCGGCGTTTTCGACTGGTTTATGCACGCAAAGTCTGGGAATATACAAGTCGCATGTCTTACTGTCTAACCAGTTGCGCCAAGGAGGCACCATGGACTACAAGATTACCGGCTACGAGCCCGCCCAGCTGTTCCATTTCTTTGAGGAGGTCAGCGCGATCCCCCGTGGGTCTGGCAACGAGAAGGGCATCAGCGATTTCCTGGTTGCGTTTGCCAAGGAGCGCGGCCTCGACGTGTATCAGGACGAGGTCTACAACGTCATCATTCGCAAGCCCGCATCTGCCGGCGCCGAGAATGCCCCGACCGTGATGCTGCAGGGCCACATCGATATGGTTTGCGACAAGTTGGGTTCCGTTGAGCACGACTTTGCGACCGACGGTATCGACCTGGTCGTCAAGGACGGCGTCCTCACCGCTAACGGCACCACGCTGGGCGCCGACAACGGTATCGCCGTCGCTCTGATGCTCACCGTGCTCAACGACGATTCGATTGCTCATCCGGCCCTCGAGTGCGTGTTCACCACCGACGAGGAGACTGGCCTG
The DNA here is from genome assembly GCA_902482045.1 of uncultured Collinsella sp. Classification (GTDB taxonomy): domain Bacteria; phylum Actinomycetota; class Coriobacteriia; order Coriobacteriales; family Coriobacteriaceae; genus Collinsella. The sequence goes on along the minus strand of CABSYS010000039.1, from coordinate 9,211 downwards.
GTCGGCGCCGAGACGCTCGACAAGTCCCAGATTAGCGCCCGTACCATGATCAACCTCGATTCCGAGGAGGAGGGCGTGGCCACCGTCAGCTGCGCCGGCGGTGTCGTCGTTACCTACACCTGCCCGATCGTGCGCGACCACAAGACCGGCAGCACCCTTACGCTCGAGATCTCCGGCCTGCTGGGTGGTCACTCCGGCGCCGACATCCACCTGGAGCGCGGCAACGGCAACCTCATCATGGCCCGCATCATCGATCGCCTGATGGTCGCCGGCGAGCCCGCCATCGTCAGCTTTAACGGCGGCACTAAGGACAACGCCATCAACCGTGAGTGCAAGGCCGAGCTGGTTTACGCCGACCACGCTGCCGCCGAGGCAGCGGCCGAGATCGCAAGGGGCATCATCGCCGACGTCACAGCCGAGCTCGAGGTCTTCGACCCCGGCTTTACCTGCACGGTTGAGATTGCCGACAACACTGAGGTCGAGGCCATGGACGAGAAGTCCGCACTTGCCCTTATTCGCGCTCTGCGTCTTGCCCCCAACGGTGTGATCCGCCGCAATGTCGCCACCGACGGCTCCGTCGAGGTTTCCTCCAACATCGGCGTGGTTGCCACCTCTGACGACCAGGTCAAGATTATGCTGTCCCCGCGCTCCTCGATCACCTCGCTGCAGAACGAGTTCAAGGACCGCCTGCAGACGCTGGCCGATGTCTTGGGCTTCGACGCCAAGTTTGAGTTCGAGTATCCCGGTTGGAGCTATGCCGAGCATTCGCCGGTCCGCGACATCTTTGTCGAGAGCTATCGCGAGCTCTTTGGCTCCGAGCTACGAATCGAGTCCATTCACGCCGGCCTTGAGTGCGGCCTGTTTGCCGAAGCCCTGCACGGCCTGGACGCCATCGCCGTGGGCCCGACGCTCTCCGATGTCCACACCCCGGACGAGAGCATGGAGCTCGCTTCTGCCGAGCGCTTCTACGAGCTGCTCATCGACGTCCTCAAGCGCCTCGCTGCGTAAAGGTTGCGCTAGCAGCAGCCCGAGCCACGTGCTAGCGGATTGTAGATGACATTATGAGAGGGGGCACCCGAGCTTTTGCGATGGGTGCCCCTCTCTTCTTTTAAGAAATGGGAAATTGCGGCCACCTAGCCCATATCCGCCTTGATGAGGTCGAGGGTGCGCTGGCAGTTTTCGCGGACGGGGCCGAGCATATGCTCGCGCAGGTCCGCCATGCCGGGCAGGTCGGCGTATTCGTCCATGACCTCTTCCATGCAAACGGGCACCTCGTAGGCGAGGTCCGTCATGGTCGCAAAGCAAAACTTCTCAGATAGCCCGGCATCGGTGAGTGCCGCCTCCAGTGCGGGGTCGTCCATACCGTGGTATCGGTGGATGGCGCCTGGACCGATGCGCCCCACACGATTTTCGCCGCCAACGCTCATGGCAAGGCGCGCCCGGCGGCGCATGCGCTCGTACGCCAAGCCCGAAGCGACATCGTACATTCGAGCCATCATGGCTGCGCCGTCGTTTCCAAGGAGCAGGGAATAGTTTTTCGCATGCGCATCCGGTGCGCCGATAATGGCGTTGAAGAACAGTATCTGCGTAAACAGATACAGGTTAAGTTGATGGTGGCTCGTATTTACGAGGAGCTCTTGAATATCGCGGGTGGTCGGGCCGCCGTCTGCCGTGTACTTTTGGGCGGGCATCACCCCAAGTGCCTGACAGAGGTCTTCTTGATGTAGGCGCCTGATCGTTCCGTCTTCGACTTTCACGCGGTCATAGCGCTCAACAATGAGGGCGGGTTCGTCCTCAAACATACGATATTCGACGTTTGCCGTTGCGATACCGGCGCGCTGGGCGCTTTTCATGCAGACAAACTCATTCAGAGCCTCGAGTTTAAATCCGATAACGCCATTTTTGAAAATATGCGTCGTGGGCGAGGAGCCCATGCATTCGCACCAGCGGCCGTTTATGAACGCGAGCGCGAACTTGCCCTGATTGCCTCCGAGTGACCAACTTTCATCTAGACCCATCCACGATGCATCGCGGTTATCTCTGATCGACTTGAGACGGAGAGCAATTTCGTGGTCGTCTATAGGGCGATATTCGCCAGCGCGATGCAGGACGGCGTCGGCCTCTTCTTCGGCACAAAACTGCACTCCGCCCGGACAGTCGAGTCCGATATGGCTGAGCAACGCAACGGGATTGTTGGGCCTAACGTCGAATTCGGTGGCAATCGCTTTTCGTTGGTCCTCGCTGTCGGGTAGGAGGCCAAACAGGTACGGATTCATGACCTGTTGTCCGTATGTGCGATTCGATACGGGTATGTTGGTCGATAGGGCTGGCCCGTCATAGTCATGATCGTAGGTAAAGCTGATAAGACCGTTCTCATCTTGCGTGAGCGTTCCCGCAGGTACGCCGCAAATAATGGTCCGAAGTGATGTTCTGGCCATTGGCTATTTCCCTTCGGGCTTGGTTTGGTTAGATACGTTTGCGGCAATCGAGACTCCGAGATTGGACATGGCGAAATCGGCGAAGACCTCGTCGTAGAGTGCGGATGTAAAGGGGGCATCTGCAAGAGCCGGAATGGGGGTACTACGACGGTTGCGATGATGAGGACGTTGAGTGTGATGGCGCCTGGGGATGCTGCGAGGCAGCGGATTGGCATGCGGGGCGTCGACTGGTCGCTCGTTTTTCGCTTCGCCGATATCCCCTTGAGCGGCGAGTGCCAGTCCAAGAGCATTGAAAATCGTCAGCAACTTGTCGAGCCGAATGCCGGTGGCGTCTCCTAGCTCGAGCGATGCGAGCAGACGCTCCGAAACACCGGCTTTTTTAGCGAGGGCGGCACGGGTGATCCCCTGCGCCTCGCGCGCCTGACGCACGTAGATGCCGGCTTGGCGCGGCGTGGTGATGGGAAGGGTATCCATGGCAATCTCCTAACGTGCAGACTTTTGCATCCTAGTATGACATGCAAAAGTCTGCATGAAAAGGCCTCATGCAAAACTCTGCATGAGACCTTGCCCGGACGTTTAGTTTTGAAGGGTGTTTTACAGCGCCAAAAAACCCAAGTGTTCCAGCAGAATCTTGAGGCCGATAAGGATGAGCACGACGCCACCCACGATGGTGGCGGGTTTTTCGTAGCGCGCGCCAAAGGTGTGGCCGATCGCTACGCCGGCGACGGAGAAGATAAACGTTGTGACGCCGATAAGCGATACAGCGGGCACGATGTTAACCGAGAGCGCGGCAAATGAGATGCCCACGGCTAGGGCGTCGATTGAGGTGGCGATGGCGAGGATCAGGTACTCGCCCAGGTCAATCTTTTCGGCATCCTTGCCATCGCCTTCGTTCTCGTCCTCGGTAAAGGCCTCCCACAGCATTTTGCCGCCGATAAAGGCCAAAAGGATAAAGGCGATCCAGTGGTCGATGGGGCCGATGATGCCCATGAATTGACTGCCAAGCGCCCATCCGATCACGGGCATGCCTGCCTGGAAGCCGCCAAAGAACAGGCTGAGCACTACGGCGACCTTAAGGTCGATCTTTTTCATGCCGAGACCCTTGCAGATGGAAACGGCAAAGGCGTCCATCGAAAGGCCAACGGCGAGCAACACGAGCTCTGCGAGTCCCATAGTCTGGCTCCCTCTCTGCGGGCGAGCCCGATTACGCGACTACTCCCTCATTTATGCGAATCCCGATGCTACCACATGAACAGCTGATTTGGGTTGGGCTCTCAGCTGTGTTCGCTCATTCTGTAAGCATCGGATTTCGCAAGCGCCGCGGGGACAAACCGTGAGAAACTATTTAGCGTTTATGGAGCGTATACGATGGGAGCGATGCCTTGGATAAGAACGAGCTGCAAAAGCGTATGGAACAGGCCATCCGCCTGACGGCACCTGGTCAGCCGATCCGCACCGCCCTCGACATGATCATCGCCGGTCACCTGGGCGCCCTTATCTGCGTCGGCGACACCGAAAACGTGCTTGCTGCCGGTAACGACGGCTTCCCGCTCAATATTTCGTTCACCTCGAACCGCCTGTTCGAGCTTTCCAAGATGGACGGCGCTATCGTTATCGATGGCGACCTCACCCAGATCCTGCGCGCCAACTTCCACCTCAATCCCGATCCCTCGCTCGCCACGAGTGAGACGGGCATGCGTCACCGCACCGCCGCTCGCATGTCGGTGCTCACCGATGCCATCGTGATCTCGGTCTCGGCCCGTCGTGCCGTCGTCAACGTGTACGTTCACGGCAAGAGCTACGAGATCCAGCCCGTCACCACCATCATGAGCTCGGTCAACCAGCTCGTCGCCACGCTCCAGACTACCCGTCAGTCGCTCGATCGCTCCCTGCTGCGCCTGACGGCCCTCGAGCTCGACGACTACGTTACGCTCGCCGACATTACCGGTATTTTCTCGAGCTTCGAGATCATGCAGCAGGCAAAGACTGAGCTTAAGGATTGCATCGTCAAGCTGGGCAACCAGGGCAAGCTCGTGCAGATGCAGCTCGAGCAGCTCGCCGGTTCCAGCATGGATACCGAATACGACCTGATGATCCGCGACTACGCGAGTGACTCCTCCGAGGCCAATGCCGAGAAGATCCGCGCCGAGCTCGCTCGCATGACGCCTAAGGACCTGTCCGACCCGCAACACGTGGCGGCGGTTCTGGGTTACGACGACCTGGACGAGGACTCCGTCATGACGCCGCTGGGCCTGCGCACGCTTTCGCGCGTGTCCGTCGTGCGCGACGGCGTGGCCGAGAAGATCGTCGACGAGTATGGCTCGCTGCAGGAGCTCATGGACGACATCAGCGAGGATCCGGAGCGCCTGGGCGACTTTGGCGTCAACAACCCTGCCATTCTTGCGGACTCCCTGTACCGCATGAAGGGCACCAAACAGGGGAACGCATAATGGCGCCCGTATGCGCCGTGGTCGTTGCCGGCGGCAGCGGCCAGCGCTTTGGAAATCCCGGCGGCAAGCAGCTCGTTAACGTGGCGGGCCGTCCGCTCATGAGCTGGTCCATCCGCGCGTTCGATCGGAGCGACAAGGTCGGCCACATCGTGGTGGTGTGTCCTGCCGAGCGCCGTGCCGAGATGCGCCGCCTTGCCATCGACCCGTTTGACTATGACACGCCCATCAGCTTTGCCGATGCCGGCGATACCCGTCAGGATTCCACCCGTGCCGGCGTGCATGCGGTTCCGGCGGGTTTCGAATATGTCGCCATCCACGATGGCGCTCGTCCGCTCATTACGACCGAGGCCATCGACCACGCTATCGACGTGCTCATGGGCGACCGCTCGCTCGACGGTGTCGTGTGCGGTCAGCCCGCGATCGACACGCTCAAGATCGTCGACGGCGATAATATCGTCGAGACGCCGCCGCGCGAGCTCTATTGGGCCGCGCAGACGCCGCAGATTTTTAGCGTCGACGCCATGAAGCGCGCTCACGCCGCTGCTATCGCCGAGGGTTTTATCGGTACCGACGATTCATCGCTGGTCGAGCGCATGGGTGGGCGCGTCCGCTGCGTCCAGAGCCCGCGCGACAACCTTAAGGTGACGGTGCCCGAGGACCTGCGTCCCGTAACCGCGATTCTGCTTGGCCGTATGGCCGAGGGAGAGGACCTTCCCCATGTTCAGTAACCTGCGCATTGGCCATGGCTACGACGTCCACCGTCTGGTGGAGGGGCGTCGATGTATCATCGGCGGTGTCGACATTCCCTACGAGCGCGGCCTGCTGGGCCACTCGGATGCCGATGTGCTCGCGCACGCCTTGGCCGATGCCATTCTGGGCGCCTGCCGCGGGGGAGACATCGGCAAGCTATTCCCCGACACCGATCCTGCCTACGAGGGTGCTGATTCGATGGTGCTGCTCGCCCGCGTGATGGACTACGCGCGCGAGCTGGGCTTTGAGTTTGTCGATGCCGATTGCACCATTGCCTGTCAGCAACCCAAGATCACCCCGCACCGCGATGCCATGCGCGCCAACCTTGCCCATGCCCTGGGCGTTGACGTCGAAAACGTGGGCGTCGCCGCCACTACGACCGAAAAGCTCGGTTGGGAAGGCCAGGGCGAGGGAATCGGCGCCTGGGCCGTCTGCCTGCTACAGAAAATCGTTAAGGAGTAACGAATGCGTATCTACAACAGCGCTACCCATAAAAAGGAAGAGTTCCAGCCCATCGAGTCCGGCAAGGTCCGCATGTACGTGTGCGGCCCCACGGTCTACGACAACATCCACATCGGCAATGCCCGCACGTTCATCAGCTTCGATGTGATTCGACGCTGGCTCATCGCGAGCGGCTACGAGGTCACGTTCGCCCAGAACCTCACCGATGTCGACGACAAGATCATCAAGCGCGCCAACGAGCAGGGCCGTACGGCTGCCGAGGTCGCGACGGAGTTCTCCGACAAGTTCATCGGCGTCATGCGCGCCGCCAACGTGCTCGATCCCGATGTGCGCCCCCGCGCCACCAAGGAGATCGGCCCCATGATCGCCATGATCAAGACGCTTATCGAGCAGGGCTACGCTTACGCAGCCGATAACGGCGATGTGTACTTTGCCGTGCGCAGCGATCCCAACTATGGTCAGGTCTCGGGCCGCAACATCGACGACCTTATGGTTGGTGCGCGCATCGAGGAGAACGAGGACAAGAACGACCCGCTCGACTTTGCCCTGTGGAAGGCCGCCAAGCCCGGCGAGCCCAGCTGGCCGAGCCCCTGGGGCGAGGGCCGTCCCGGTTGGCACACCGAGTGCGCCGCCATGGTGCATCGCTACCTGGGTACCCCGATCGATATCCACGGCGGTGGCTCCGATCTTGCTTTCCCGCATCACGAGAACGAATGCGCCCAGGCCACCTGCGCCTGGCACCAGGGCTTCTCCAACACCTGGATGCACACGGGCATGCTGCTGGTTGACGGCGAGAAGATGTCCAAGTCGCTCGGCAACTTCTTTACGCTGGCCGAGGTCCTCGAGCAGCACTCCGCTGCCGCCCTGCGCCTGCTGATGCTGCAGACGAGCTATCGCTCGCCGCTCGACTTTTCTTGGGAGCGCCTGGAGGGTGCCGAGAACTCGCTCACGCGTATCGCCGGTACGGTCGAGAACCTGCGCTGGGCCGCGAACCATGCGACGGCCGATGCCGATGCGGCTGCCGCCGAGGCGTTTGCCGCCAAGGCCGCCGAGACCCGTGCCGCCTTTAAGGAGTGCATGGACGACGACTTTAACACCGCTGGTGCCATGGGTGCCGTCTTTGGCTTTGTGACCGAGTGCAACCAGTACCTGGAGCAGGCGGGCGATGCTGCCGACAAGGCCGCAGTCCTGGCTGCCGCCGATACGCTGGCCGAGCTGCTCGATACGCTTGGCGTTGAGCTCCCCGAGCCCAAGGTCGAGTTGCCGCTGGGCCTGCTGGGCGTTGCCGCCGGTTTGGTTGCCTACACGGGCGACGACGTGGACGAGGCCGCTGCCAAGATTCTCGAGGCCCGCGCCGAGGCCCGCGCCGCCAAGAACTGGGGTCTGGCCGACGCCATCCGCGACCAGCTCAAGGACCTGGGCCTCACCATCGAGGATACTGCCGCCGGCACCCGTATCAAATCTCTCTAATCCCCGCGGGTTTCCCAAGCACCCGACCTTGCCGTTCAAACCGTCGCTCGCGTACTCAAGTACGCGTCGCTCCTCTTTCACGGTAATCTCGGGCACTTGGAAAACCCGTACCGACCGCCCGAGCCACGGCACCTTGCCTTTCAATCGTCGGGCATGACCTCAAGGTCTATGCCCTCCTCTTTCAAGGCAATCTGCCGCACCTCGGGCGGTCGGTCTATTTGTTTCGTTTGATAGTTGTATTTAGGAGGTCGCTTTATGGCCGACAATCTCAAGCGTGCACCGCGTGGAGGCAAGCAGGCTGCTTCTGGCTCGCGTCCTATTCGCCGCAACGATCGCGCTGCCACTTCCAAGGGCCAGCGCGAGCGCTCCCAAGCCCAGGCTGCACGTCCGCAGCGAGATCGCAACCGCGACAACGTTCAGGCTCTCAAGGGCGAGTTTATCGAAGGTCGCCGTGCTGCCGCCGAGGCGCTGCGTACCGGCTTTCCCGTCAAGTGCGCGCTCATCGCTGAGGGCGGGGAGCGCGATGCCGCCTTGTCGCGCCTGGTCGACGACCTCAACGCTGCAGGCGTCCGCATTAAGTATGTGCCGCGCGCGCAGCTCGATGCGCTGTCGAGCCATGGCGCTCACCAGGGTATTGCGCTCGAGGTTGGCAACTTCCCCTATGCCGACGTCGCCGACATCCTCGGCCGCGCGGGTGACGGACCGGCGCTCGTCGTCGTGCTCGATCATGTGACCGACGACGGTAACTTTGGTGCCATTGTGCGCTCTGCCGAGGTCGTGGGCGCGGCGGGCGTCATCATTGCCAACAAGCGCGCCGCCGGTGTGACCGTCGGCAGCTACAAGACTTCTGCTGGCGCCGTCATGCACCTGCCCATCGCGCAGGTTCCCAATATCGCCCGTGCGCTCGATGACCTCAAGGCCGCCGGCTTTTGGGTGGGCGGCGCCTCCGAGCGCGCCGAAGGCAGTTGCTGGGACGCCCCCTTCGAGGGCCGCGTTGCGCTCGTCATGGGTTCCGAGGGCGACGGCATCTCGCGTCTTGTGCTCGAGAAATGCGACTTTTTGACTAAGCTTCCCCAGCGCGGCATGACCGAGAGCCTCAATGTTGCCCAGGCGACCACGGCGCTATGCTTTGAGTGGCTGCGTCGCAACGCCGGCGAGCTCATGGGGGAGGAGTAGCGCATGTCCAAGAAGAACCGCGCCAAGTCCAAGGCCAAGCGCTTTGGCGAGGGCTCGGCCAAGCCGATTGTTTCGGCCGCGACCTATGGCGTGGGCGGCAATGCGTTTGCGCAGGCTATCGCCGACCCGGTCTCGACAGTGCATTCCAATAAGCCCGAGCTGCTGGTGGTCGACGGCTACAACGTGATTCACTGCACGCCGCGCTACGAAAAGCTCGTCTACGACCATTCCGACGATCCGTATTCCAGCGACGTTCACGATATGGCGCGCACCGCCCTCATCAACGACGTTGCCGCGTTTGCCCAAGGCCGCTATGAGGCTGTGATCGTCTTTGACGGCGCGGGAAACATCTCCAGCGAGCGCCCCAACCTGCCTGCTCGCGGCGTGCGCATCGAGTTTTCGCCGACGGGCGTATCGGCCGATACCGTGGTGCCTGTCTCTTATACACATCTGACGCTGCCGACG
>CABSYS010000038.1:0-10011 GCA_902482045.1 uncultured Collinsella sp. | reverse complement strand
CACTTTGGTGCCGGCCGCATCATCATCAAGCCCGCTGTCGAGGGTACCGGCGTTATCGCCGGCGGCGCTGTGCGTCCCCTCTTCGAGCTTGCTGGCATCAAGAACGTCCTGTCCAAGTCCCTCGGTACCGACAACGGCCTCAACATCATCAAGGCTGCCGTCGAGGGCCTCAAGGAGCTCTCCAGCCCTGAGGACGTCGCGGCTCGCCGTGGCCTGACGGTCTCCGAGATGTTCGTCGGTAAGGAGAACTAAGCATGGCTGACACCATCAAGATCAAGCAGGTCCGCAGCACCAATGGTTGCAAGCAGGACCAGGTCCGTACTGTCCGTGCCCTCGGTCTCCACAGGATCCGCGAGGTTCGCGAGATTGCTGACAACGAGTCCGTCCGCGGCATGATCTTCAAGGTCAAGCACCTTGTCGAGATTGTAGAGGAGTAGCAAATGCAGCTTCACGATCTTACTCCCGCGCCCGGTTCCACCAAGAACCGCAAGCGCGTCGGCCGTGGCAATTCTTCGGGTCACGGCACCACTTCTGGCCGCGGTCAGAAGGGTCAGGGTTCCCGCTCTGGTGGCACCAAGGGTGCCGGCTTCGAGGGTGGCCAGACTCCGCTGGCTATGCGCCTGCCCAAGCTTCCGGGCTTCCGCAACCCCCGTCGTATCGAGTACACCGCTGTCAACGTCGAGCGTCTCGAGCGTAAGTTCGAGGACGGCGCTGTGATCGACGGTGCCGCTCTTAAGGCCGCTCGCATCACCAAGAGCGAGTTCGAGCCCGTCAAGGTGCTCGGCAATGGTGAGCTCACCAAGAAGTTCACGGTCAAGGTCGACAAGGTCAGCGCCTCTGCGCAGGCCAAGATCGAGGCCGCCGGCGGAAAGGTCGAGCTACCGTGCTAAATGGTCTTAAGAATGCTTTCCGCATCAAAGAACTGCGCGAAAAGATTCTTTTTACCATAGCTATGCTCGTCGTGTACCGCATTGGTGCGCACGTTCCTGTGCCCGGCATTCCCTTCCAGGGGATGCTGGGCCTTTTCTCGACCGGGAGTAACTCGGTCGCCGCAGGTGCTATGGCCCTCCTGAATCTTTTCTCTGGCGGCGCGTTGAGCTATGTGTCGGTGTTTTCGCTGGGCATCATGCCTTACATCACCAGCTCGATCATCCTCCAGATGCTCCAGGCCGTCGTGCCTTCCCTGCATGAGCTTGCCCGCGAGGGCGAGGTCGGTCAGACCAAGATTACGCAGTATTCGCGTTACCTCACCTTGGCTCTGGCAATCCTCAACTCCGTGGGTTACCTCTTCCTCTTTAAGAGCTTCGGCATCAGCTTTAATGGCGCTGGCGCTCCCGAGATCATCTTCGACCTCATGATCGTCGGCACGCTCACCGCGGGCGCCATGCTGATCATGTGGATTGGTGAGCTCATCACCCAGCGCGGTATCGGCAATGGCATGTCGCTGATTATCTTCGCGAACATCATGGCCGGTCTTCCGCAGGCGATCTTCTCCAGCACCGAGGGTAACGCCGGTGGCATCATCACCATGGTGATCATCTGCGCCATCATCTTGCTGGTCATCCCGCTGATCGTTTTCCTTGAGCGCGGCCAGCGCCGCATCCCGGTCTCCTACGCCAAGCGCGTCGTGGGCCGTCGCATGATGGGTGGCCAGACCACCTACTTGCCCATCAAGGTCAACACCGCGGGTGTCGTGCCGATCATCTTCGCTTCGGCGCTGCTGTACTTCCCGGCCCAGATTGCCGTGTTCTTCCCCGGCATCGGCTGGATCCAGGCAGTTGCCTCCGCGCTTTCGACCGGTTGGCTCAACTGGGTGCTTAACGTTGTCCTCATCGTGTTCTTCGCGTACTTCTACACCTCCATGGTGTTCAACCCCGATGACACGGCCGACAACCTTAAGAAGCAGGGCGGCTTTATTCCGGGCGTCCGTCCGGGCAGGGCTACCGCGGCCTACATCAAGAACGCGCTCAACAAGATTACGCTTCCCAGCGCTGTCTTTTTGGCGCTCATCGCCATCGTGCCTTCGATCATCTTCTCCTTCACGGGTAACCATCTGATCCAGGCATTTGGCGGCACGTCCATCCTCATCATGGTCGGCGTCGTGCTCGACACGGTCGATAAGCTCGAAGGCCAGATCAAGATGTATGATTACGATGGATTCTTTAAATAGGCTAGAGGAGGATTGCTCATGAACCTCGTATTGCTCGGAGCTCCGGGTGCCGGTAAGGGCACCGTCGCACAGGAGCTCGTCGCCGAGTTCGGCGTCGCTCACATTTCCACGGGCGACTTGCTGCGTGCTGCCGTCAAGGGTGGCACCGAGCTTGGTATTCAGGCTAAGAAGTACATGGACGCCGGCGAGCTCGTTCCCGACCAGCTCGTTATCGACCTTGTCAAGGAGCGCCTTGCCGCCGATGACGCCCAGCAGGGCTTCATCCTCGATGGCTTCCCGCGCAACACCGCCCAGGCTGTGACGCTCGATTCCGAGCTCTCCGCCATGGGTCGCGAGATTGACTGCGCCCTTCTGGTCGACGTGGCCCCCGAGGTCATCATCGACCGTCTGTCTTCGCGTCGCACCTGCCGCGCCTGCGGTTACACCGGCACCGCTGCCGATGCTACCTGCCCCAAGTGTGGTGGCGAGATGTATCAGCGCGACGACGACAAGCCCGAGACCATTAAGAACCGTCTCGACGTTTACGAGAAGTCCACGAGCCCGCTCGTCGACTACTATCGTGGCCAGGGTCTGCTCAAGTCGGTCAACGGTGACCAGGCTCGCGAGACCGTGTACGGGGATGTCAAAGAGGCTCTCGGTCTATGATCAAGATTAAGTCTGCAACGCAAATCGAGCAGATGAAGAAGGCAGGAGCGCTATCTAAGATGGCGCTCCGCCACGTTGGAGCCATGGTTCGCCCTGGTGTTTCGACCTTTGAGCTTGATCAGCTTGCGGAGCAGATTATCCGCATGCATGGTGGCACCCCGGCCTTTAAGGGCTACGGCGGGTTCCCTGGTACCATCTGTGCATCGATTAACGATGCCGTGGTCCACGGTATTCCCAATCCCGACATGATCCTGCGCGATGGCGATATCATCTCCATCGATACGGGTGCCGTTGTCGACGGTTGGGTCGGCGATAACGCTTGGACGTTTTTCGTCGGTACCCCTACGCCCGAGGCCAAGGCCCTGTGCGAGGTTACGCGCGATTGCCTTAAGGCTGCAATCGAGCAGGCTGTTCCCGGTAACCATATTGGGGACATTGGTTATGCCGTCCAGTCCCTTGCCGAGTCTCACGGCTATGGCGTGCTTCGCGATTATGTGGGGCACGGCATTGGCCATGTGATGCACGAGGACCCCAACGTTCCAAATTATGGTAAGAAGGGGAGGGGCGTTCGTCTCCAGGCCGGTATGGTTATTGCCATCGAGCCGATGGTCACGATGGGATCAAATCATGTGAGCACGGGCTCCGATGGTTGGATCGTCACGACCAACGACCACCTGCCCGCCGCGCACTACGAGAACACCGTCGCCATCACCGATGACGGTCCGGTGATTCTCACCACCGACGCGCAAGGATCCTGGTGTTCGCTCCAGGGCGGAGAAATGTAACAAGTTCCACGTAGTTGTGGAGCCATTACGAAGTTATTACGATGCGTGCATACGTGTTGTAGAATACTCAATCGCTGTCGTTTTCTAGAGAAAGATGATTGCTTGTGAAGAAGGAAGACGCAATTGAGCTCGAGGGTACGGTAAAGGAGCCGCTGCCCAACGCCATGTTTAAGGTTGAGCTCGAGAACGGTCATTCGGTTCTGTGCAACATTTCTGGCAAGATCCGAATGAATTACATCCGTATTCTCCCCGGTGACAGGGTTGTCGTGGAGCTTTCCCCGTACGACCTGACCCGCGGTCGCATCACCTATCGCTATAAATAGCGACACACATACACGCTCTTTTCCGACTGCAGGCTTAGCTCAACCTACGGTCGGTTTGCGTGTGAAGACCAGCCATAGTTTTAAACGCCTGCGGCTGGGCGAGTAGATAGTAGGGAAGTAGTTTGAGTGCTACCGAAAGGAAGAACGATGAAGGTACGTCCTTCGGTCAAGAAGATGTGCGATAAGTGCAAAATCATTAGGCGCCATGGCAAGGTCCTCGTCATTTGCGAGAACCCCCGTCATAAGCAGCGTCAGGGTTAAGAGAGGAGACTACGTTGGCCCGTATTAATGGTGTCGACCTCCCGCGTGAGAAGCGCGTTGAGATCGGTCTGACCTACATTTACGGCATCGGCCGCACCACTGCGACGAAGATTTGCGTCGAGTGCAACGTTAACGTGGATACGCGCGTTAAGGACCTCACCGAGGATGAGGTTAACGCCATCCGCGATTATATCGACAAGAACCAGATCATGGTTGAGGGTGACCTCCGCCGTGAGCGCAACCAGAACGTCAAGCGCCTTATGGACATCGGCTGCAACCGCGGCCTTCGTCACCGCAAGGGCCTCCCGGTCCGCGGCCAGCGCACCCACACTAACGCTCGTACCCGTAAGGGCCCGAAGCGTCAGATCGGTGCTAAGAAGAAGAAATAAGGAGCGCTAGATAGATGGCTACTGCTAAGAAGAACGTTCGCGCTGCCCGTCTGAAGCGCGCGGACCGTAAGAACATTTCCGTGGGCCAGGCTCACATTCGTTCTACGTTCAACAACACGATCGTTTCGATCACCGATCCCCAGGGCAACGTCATTTCCTGGAAGTCGGCTGGCCAGGTGGGCTTCAAGGGCTCCCGTAAGTCCACGCCGTTCGCTGCCCAGATGGCTGCCGAGGCTGCTGCCAAGCAGGCCATGGAGCACGGCATGAAGAAGGTTTCCGTCTTCGTCAAGGGCCCCGGCTCCGGTCGTGAGACCGCCATCCGCTCCCTCCAGGCTGCTGGCCTCGAGGTCTCGAGCATCCAGGACAAGACCCCCATCCCGCACAACGGCTGCCGCCCCAAGAAGCGTCGCCGCGTGTAACTGAAAGGATCGTATCAATATGGCAATCGACAGGACTCCTGTTCTTAAGCGCTGCCGTCAGCTCGGGATCGATCCCGCTGAGCTCGGTTACAGCAGCAAGAAGGAATCTATCCGTCAGCCCAAGCGCCGTCGCAAGGAATCTGAGTACGGCATGCAGCTGCGCGAGAAGCAGAAGGTCAAGTTCATCTATGGCGTTCTGGAGAAGCAGTTCCACGGCTACTTCAACAAGGCCCGTAAGATGAACGGCGTCACCGGTGAGAACCTCATGATCATTCTTGAGTCTCGTCTCGACAACGTCGTCTTCCGTCTTGGCTTCGCCCGCACCCGCAAAGAGGCTCGTCAGTCCGTCCGTCACGGTCACTTCACCGTGAACGGCAAGCGCGTGGACATCCCGTCCTACCGCGTCAAGGCCGGCGACGTCGTCGCTGTCGGCGAGAAGTTCCGTGACCTCCTCCCCATCAAGGAGGCCCTGATTTCCTCCGAGCGTTTTGAGGTCCCTGGCTGGCTCGAGGTCGATATCGAGAAGCTGTCTGGTAACGTGCTCGCTCTGCCGACGCGTGAGCAGATCAGCGGTGATATCAACGAGCAGCTCATCGTCGAGCTCTACTCTAAGTAGTCCATCCGGGCTGCTGAGGCTGGAGGTAATACATGTCAGAATTCATTAGGCCTCAGGTTCAGGTCGAAGAGATTAACGAGACGTCTGCTCGTGTCTCCGTTGAGCCGCTCGAGCGTGGCTACGGCGATACGCTGGGTAACTCCCTTCGTCGCGTTCTTCTGTCCTCGCTCGAGGGTGCCGCCGTCGAGGCTATTCAGATCGATGGTGCGCAGCACGAGTTCATGACCATCCCTAACATGGTCGAGGATGTCACCGACATCGTCCTGAATGTCAAGGGTCTTGTCTTCAGGGCTCTCGGCACGACCGACGAGGCGACCGCCACCATTTCGGTTGACGGCCCCTGCGAGGTCACCGGTGCGGACTTCTTTATTCCGTCCGAGTTTGAGCTGGTTAACCCCGAGCAGCACATCGCTACGCTCACCGAGGGTGGCCATCTCACCATGAGCATGCGCATCGGCTATGGCCGCGGCTATGTTTCTGGCGAGGCCAACAAGCGCGACAACGATCCCATCGGTGTGATCCACGTCGACTCGCTGTACTCGCCGGTGTCCCGTTGCGCCAAGCTCGTTGAGGCTTGCCGTGTCGGTCAGCACACCGACTACGACCGCCTTGTCCTCGAGATCGAGACCAACGGCTCCATCGCTCCGCGCGACGCCGTGGTCCAGGCTGCCAATATCATCAACCAGCATATGGCTGCCTTTATGAACCTTGCCGAGACCCCCGAGGTCGAGGAGGAGGCTTCGATCTTCGCTCCCGAGGTCACCAACGACAACGCCGAGCTGGACAAGCAGATCGAGGATCTGGACCTTTCCGTCCGTTCCTACAACTGCCTTAAGCGCGCCAGCATTCACTCGGTCCGTCAGCTCGTTGAGTTCTCGGAGAACGATCTGCTCAACATCCGTAACTTCGGTGTTAAGTCGATCGAGGAAGTGAAGGACAAGCTTGAGTCCATGGGCCTGAGCCTGAAGGCTTAATGCTTCGCATATTTGAGGAGAAACTAGACCATGCGTCACAACGTTAAGAAGGGCCTGAAGCTCGGCACCGATGCGAGCCACACCAAGGCCATGAAGAAGAGCCTGGCCAAGGCCCTCTTCGAGAACGACCGCATCAAGACCACCGAGACCCGCGCTAAGGCGCTGCGTTCGGTCGTCGACCCGATCATCACTTGGGCCAAGAAGGGCGACCTGCACTCTCGTCGTCTGGCTATCGCCAAGCTCGGCGATAAGCAGCTCGTTGCCGAGATCTTCGACAAGGCTGCCCAGGGCATGTGGCAGGACCGCAACGGCGGTTACACCCGCATCATGAAGCTCGGTAACCGTAAGGGCGACAACGCTCCTATCGTTATTATGGAGCTCGTCACCGAGCCTTGCACGCCTAAGGCTAAGAAGGCTGCTCCGGCCCCCAAGAAGGCCGCTGCTCCCAAGAAGGTCGAGGCCGTCGAGGAGGCTCCTGCTGAGGAGACCGCTGAGTAGACAATCCGTCTGCATAGGCTATATTCGAGGGGTACGCTCGCGTACCCCTCTTTTTTTGTCGCGATACCGTTGATTGTTTGTTGGGAGCGCCCATGACCGCGCCGTCTGATTTGAATTCGATTCCAGAGCTCGATGCCACGCTCGTATTCCGTGTTGCCTATGACGGTTCGTCCTATAGCGGCTTTGCGGAGCAGCCGGGGCAAACGACGGTTGCGGGCGAGCTGCGTCGCGCTATCGAGACGCTCCTGCGCCGTCCAATCGACCTGACGTGTGCAGGCCGTACCGATGCCGGCGTGCATGCGGTGGCGCAGTACATCAGCGTGCCCGTAACGGACGCTGAGCTTGCTCTGACGCGCCGTAGGTGGCTGAGGGCTATGGATGCCCTCCTTCCCAAAGATATCGCCATAAACGAGGTCTACAAGGCCCGTAAGGGCTTTTCTGCGCGCTTTGACGCGCGGTCCCGTACGTATACGTACCGTATTGCCGATCGCGACGCGCGCCCCGTGCTCTCGCGCGGTGCGGTGTGGTGGCAACGCTTTCCCTTGGATGTCGATGCCATGGCTGCCGCGTGCCCTGCGCTCTTGGGCGAACAAGACTTTAAGAGCTTTTGCAAGGTCGCCTCTGCCGTGGGCAAGCCTACGCACCGCTGCGTGATGCGTGCCGAGTTTGGCCACGAGGTCGCTTTTGGTGAGGATATCCTGACGTTTACCATCGAGGGCAACGCATTTTTACATTCGATGGTGCGCACTATTGTGGGCACGCTCGTGGAGATCGGCATGCATCGCCGCGATCCCGAGTGGATGCGCGAGGTCATTGATGCCTGCGACCGTACCGCTGCGGGTCCCACGGCGCCTGCCTGCGGCCTTACGTTTATGGGCGTCGATTACGATCCAGCCGAGCTCGTTGTGCTCGACTAGGGCAGTGCTCGGCGCGTCCGTGCCTGGTACATACTATGTGTGAGCTGCACGTGTGCAACATCTGTTCTTGGCGTGCAACATGTTAGGCGACTCGTTGCTTTTATAGCCCGGGTGTACCATGAACGACGGTTTGATTTGGCGCTGTCGAGAGGACGGTAAACTTGGTTCGACGTGGTTCGCATCCGCGACTTTCGGTAATCCTTATTGTTGAGGGTTCCCCCAGCTATGCGATGCGCGCGCTCGAGAGCGTCCAGAACCAAGACCTCTATGACCTGCAAATTGTCGTGGTTTGTCGCGACGTTGCGCCGGGCGTGCGCCATTCGCTCGAAGTTGCCGCAGGCAGGGATATTCACATCGATTTGATTGACGTCGAGGATTCGGCGCGCGGAGTATGTCTCAAAGCCGGTTTTGCCGCCTCGCGTGGATTGCAGATTGTTGCCATGAATGCCGACGAGTGGTTTGCCCCACAGTCCCTTTCCAAGATGCTTGATGTTGCGTGCGATGCTGCGGCAGACATGGTGTTTCCCACGGCATCGCTTGACCGCTACGATGCTCATCGTGAGCGCCATTCGCGCGTACTGGATGCAACCTCTCTTGCGATCGATGACCGTGCTTCTTTGGCGGCTGGTCTGTCTCAGATGATTTCCGGCGGCTTGATTGCCCAGACTTCCGGTGTGATGTACAGCCGTTCGTTGTTCGAGACGTGTTTGTCGCGCGACCGTGCGCTTCGCTCGATTGGGTTTATGACATGCGCCCTTTCGCAGGCGCAACGCATATCCGGGTGCGGTGGCGCCTGTTTCCATGCGGTGGCGCCACGGCTTACGGATGCTTTTGACCCCACATTGTTTGCCAAGCTTACCGATGACGCTCGGGCGCTCGACGAGCTTACTGATTCGCTTGCAGAGGTGAGCGGTGGCACGCAGCTAAAGGTGGCGAGCCATATGTTTTACTTCGCCGGGCTGGTCGCCTGCATCGAAAATTTGTGCTTGAGCCCGCATGGGGTTTCTTCAATCGAGCGTTCCGCTCGAATGCGTGATATGCTCGAAGCATCTCGAACTCGTCAGATGGCTGCGGCACTCAAGAATAACCATCGTGGACTCGGCCTGTTGTTTGGACCGATTGCCAGTGCCAAGCCTGCGCGTTGCGTGATGTATACGCACCTGGCCGCTTTTTTTAACCGGACGGGCGTCAAAACTGCCTAAGACGGCTATGTTCGAAACAATCTTGCATGGAATTGTTTCGAAATGCGTTCTTATTCACAAATACCCTTAAATAGCGCTAAACTATTCAATCACTGATTGATTGTCTCCGCCATCTATGGAGTGAGGTTTTGTATGGCTAAAAAACGCAATGGGCGCCAGGATGCCATCAGAGATATCGTGCGCAACAAGGATGTTCGCACGCAGCGCGTGCTGGTGGACGAGCTGCGTGCCATGGGTTTCGATTGCACGCAGGCAACCGTTTCGCGCGACATTGCCGATATGGGTCTGCGCAAGCTTCCCGAGGGTATCTATGTTCTGGCCGAGGACTTGCATCTGCAGCGTATGGTTTCCGAACTGGTAACGGGCGTTCTGCGCACCGACAACCTGGTTATGATCAAGGCTCAGCCCGGTACCGCTTCGGGTATTGCCGCCGCCGTTGATGCCGCCGAGCTTCCCGACGTGCTCGGTTCGCTCGCCGGTAACGACACCATCTTGGTTATCGCCCAGACCGCCGAGGACGGCGAGCGCCTGGAGGCCCTCATCAACAAGCTGAGTAACTCTCGTAAGTAGGCGAGGTGGCGCGTGAGGATAGCGCCGTACGAGCGCATATAGCGACTTTTATGGGGCGTCGACGATGGTCGGCGCCCTTTTTTATTGCCGTATCGTGTTGAGGCGCGTGCTAGGTTTCTCGTGACAAAAAGGCGCCCGAGCAGCATTTGATCTGCTCGGGCGCCTTTGATTGGCTATGGCTGGGTGCCTACTGGCTGTCTCTTATACACATCTGACGCTGCCGACGACTTAATAGGTGTAGA
>CABSYS010000037.1:0-10031 GCA_902482045.1 uncultured Collinsella sp. | reverse complement strand
AGCGTCAGATGTGTATAAGAGACAGATTCGATAGTGTCTCCCGGCTGAACGGCATATTGCGTCGCGCCGACATCCGCCATGGCGCCGTTGACATAGAACGACCAATAGCGATAGGGGGCATTCCAATCAGAGCCAAGAATGCGACCATCTTTGGTCCTCAGTGAAGTCAGGCCAAGCGAATTGGTCTCAAAATCGGTGCAGCCGGCGTTCTCGAGCACTTGCTCGAGCACGTCTTCTGCAGTCTTATGATCATCATACTGAACGGGAACCTGAGTCAAAGGCACAATGGACTCGGGCGAACGCTCGGAATCGCCAGCGTTACCCGTGAGCCCTGTCACGCCCGCTTTAACGATAATTGTCTTTCCGGCATTAGGATCTTCGACGCCAGTTGTACCTAGAACCGTC
This sequence comes from uncultured Collinsella sp., assembly GCA_902482045.1. GTDB lineage: Bacteria > Actinomycetota > Coriobacteriia > Coriobacteriales > Coriobacteriaceae > Collinsella. The sequence goes on along the minus strand of CABSYS010000037.1, from coordinate 9,626 downwards.
AGTGTTGCCGAGACATCCTGGTTCGCAAGCTTGGCATACGTGGCATTGCCGGAATAACGCTCGGCATAGCGAGCATACTTCTCACTCGTCAAGCGAGACGAGATCGTAACCTTCGTGTTGTACCGCGGCTGCGTGACCTTCAGGTTCTCGGCTGTGACAACGGAGCTGTTGCTCGACTTAAACAGGCGCCAGTCCTGACCGGACATTGCGTCATAGCCAGGCAGATCAACCGGCACGACGCCCAAGTCGGTCGAATCGGTCGTCGTCTTGTTGTAGCTCCAGGCAAGGTTGCCGTCGGCATCAAGATAAGCCTTCTGGAACGCGTGCATGTCGGCCGAAACGGCATTGGCTTCCTGGCCATTCAGAATGGCGGCAGCATAGCCGGCCTTCGCCTTTTCCATAAGGAACAGCTCGGCATCGAGCTCGTCCTGATCCTGCGGGGCAATCGCAAAATCGAGGGTCTTACTAGCCGTGACCTCGGCGTTCGACTTGTCGGTCACCGTGAGGGTAATCTTGGTCTTCGCCGCCTCGGTGCCAGGCAGCGGCTGATAGACCGTGCCCTTGTAGCCGTTGAGCGTAATGTCATCGGTGCTGGCAGAGTACTTGACTTCGTAATACTTGCCGTCGATATTGAGCGCACTCGTGCGTGGCATCTGCAGGTCGGCGGTTAGGCCGTCCTTGTTGGCGACCGTGTCGGTGCCGGAGTACTTGATGTTGTCGTAGGTAAAGGCCGCATCGACCTTCTCCTGGAGCGCCTTCTTGTCGGCGGCGACCTTCTCGGGATCGCCCTTGACGGTGAGCTTGAAGTCGTGCGAGCCGGCAAGCTTGATGTCGCCACTCGTAACCGTAACCTTGGCAGTCAGCGTCACGTCTCGATCGCTCGATGCGCGCGAAACCTTACCCGTCTTATCTTCCCAGCTATAACCTGAAACAAATAGGCGCTCGGTGTCGGTGCTTGTCCATTCAACAGAGAATTTCTTTGCGGAACCCGCCTTGTACGGAAGCGTGACATTTTGGGTCACGCCATCGGCGGACTCGCCCGCCGCGTAGCCAATCTGCAGGGATTCGGCAGCACTGTCAAGAAGGTCTTGCAGCTTAGCCTCGTCCCAAGCAACCTGCACGGACTTGTTGGGCAGGTAATACTCGGTCTTGCCATCGCGCGACAGTTCAAACGCCACATCGGCGTTACGCAAACCGTCGATGTTGTAACCGGTGTAGTCGTTGGGATCGATGTAGAAGAACGTCACATCGCCGTTGGTCTTATCCTGGGCGTCGGAGATACCGACCGTGGCCTTGTCATCCTCAGCCTTAAAGGCAACGCCGCCCTCAGAGATCTTGACGTCGATATCGGTAAATCCCAGATCGGCAAGCTGCGCCTTCAGCGCGTCGTTAACGTTGCCGCCCTTAGCGCTGTAATCAACGGAGATCTGCTTATTGGAATCGTTGAGCTTTTGAACTGCGGCCTCAAGAGAGCCTGCGGCGATCACGGGGTTGGCAGAGACGAGCTCGACCGTCGAGCTGCCGCTCGTGGCGACAGCCTTCAGATACTTGCCCGCGGCAGAAGCCGAGACAGTCGCCTCGGCGCCCGACATATCAGACAGCAGCGTCCAGTCGGCCTCCGGGGCCTTCGCATCGTCCGCCGCATACCAGGCAACAGTCGCCTGACCGGTGACGTCGATACCGTTGGTGGTCGAACCGTCGGCGCGCTTGGCCTGCGCCGTCGCCTTAACGCTATCGCCCGAGACGAGATGGGTCGAATCGCTATTAATCTGCGGGTTGGCAATCACGCGCAGCAGGTTATACTCCCCCGCCGCGGTAACGCTGTCGGACGAAACCCATTCAACCGTGTTGTCGAGAGCGTTCGCCGTAACTTTGATGCGCTTGCCAACAAGCGCGTCCGAAATGGTCAGGCTGCCATCGGTCGTATCGATGCCGTCGGTGAGCTCTGTCCAATCGGCATCGCCCTCGCCCTTGGCATACCACGCCATGGTGAGCTCGGCATCGTCGGGCACGTCTTTGGTCGAGCCCGACCAGCTGCCCGGAACCTGCACGCTCGGCGTGATCTTTGAACCCACGCTCAGCGTAACGTTCTTATCGGCAAGCTCAATGCCCGCCAGCTTGTACTGGCCCTTGAGCGTCACGGGGCCGAGCGGGGCAACGGACTGCGTGCCGCCGTAGGAGCTCTTCTTCTGCGTGCTGGAAACGGTGTTTTCGCTCGTCACCTTCACGCGCAGGTACTTGCCGGCATAGGCGGCGTCAACGGTATAGGTGGCCTCGGTAGCACCGGGGATATCGGTATAGGCGGAGTCGTAGCTCGAGCTGCTGTTTGCATACTGCCACTGGTAGGTCACATTATCGGTGCGGTCGATATAGTGATAGTTGGAGCCGTCCTTTTTGCGCACCTTAGTCTTGAGCGTATCGCCCACACGTACGCCGTTGGTGGCGGGAGAGCCCTCGAACTGCACGTCGTAAAGCTCAACTTGGCCAGCGACGGAGACAGGACCCGCCGCATAGTACGGCTTCTGCTCGCCATAGCCGCCGTTGGCCTTGGCCACGACGTAGTAGCCCTTAAGGGCGGCGGTCACCGTCAGGGTGTTACCGGTCTCACCCTCGATAGGCGTGTTGCACGAGCTGGCGGTATTCGACTTGCCCTTGTACCACCGCCACGTGACATGCGAGTCGGAGGTAACGTCGGTGGAGCCCGCCTTGGCGGTCGCCGTAATCGTGGAACCAACCTCGACTTTGCCCGAAGTCGGGCTCATGGTCACGCTCGTGACATTAATTGAACCGGCGGCAGCAACGAGAGCGCCCGTCGAGTTGGTCAAGCTCGAAGAGCCGATCTTCGAGGACACCTTGCACTTGAGGTACTTGCCACCCAAAGCGTCGGTAAGCTCGAGGGTCTCACCCGTGGCGCCCGCGATATCGGTATACGCGCCGCTCTTGGTGTCAGAGCTCTGCCACTGGAAGTTGAGCTTGTCCGCGTCGACGAACGCGCCGTACGCGCCGCCCTTCTCCTTGGCGCGGGCCTTAGCGGTATCCCCCACCGTAAAGACGCTCGTGTTGTCCTTGGTGTTAACGATGGACACGGCCGAAATCTCGACCGCACCGGCCTGCTTGACCTTGCTGGAAGTGGTCTTGTTCACCGTGTTGACGCCAGCGTTGGCCTCGACCCTGATGTACTTACCCTCAAGGTCGTCGGTTACCGTGAGGGAAGCGCCCGTCTCGCCCTCGATCTTGGTAAAGCCCGAGTACTGCGAGGTAGAAGCGGACCACGTGTAGGCAACCTTGGCGTTGGCGGGGGCTTGCTGATAATAGCTTATGTACGGAGTCGCCGTCAGGGTATCGCCTATGCTCGGCGTGTCGCTATTCAGCTTGACGCTGTTAAGCTCCATCTGACCGGCGCCCAGCACGGGGCCAGGAATGTAGTTGGCATTGATGCCCGAGCCAGAAGAAACGGACGGACCATAGTAGTCCTTGCCATCAACCGTTACCTTGCAGATGAAGTATTTGCCTTCCATCGCGGCGGTGACGGTGAGCGACTGCTCGTGGCCTACGACCTCGGTGTAGTCGGCGACATTGCTGCTGGCCCTGGTCGTGCCGGCGAGCCAGGTGTAAGTCCAGGTGCCGGGATTGGCAACGGACTCAGTCGAAGTGCCGTACCAGTCGTCCTCGACCTCATCGTACATATTTGCCCAGAGCGTGTCGCCCGCGCTGAGCGCGCCCGACTTCGTGGAATAGGAGCTGTCCTTATCCTTGGTGTCCTGGATGAAGACCTTGGCCTCGCTCGAAAGCGGTGTGGCGGACGCGGCGACGGCGGCGTTCTTCTGCTCCGAAGCAGCAGGCACCGCGGGAGAGCTCTCGGACTCAGTCGCGTTGTCTGCTGCGGTGTCATCGCCATTCGCGGCACTCGCAGTTGCGCCCTGATCTGCGCCGGCGTCATCGGCAGCAGCGCTCGCCGCCGCACTGTTCGCGCCGGTGCCGGCAGCAGCGCCATCGTCGGCCGCCGCGCCCTCGCCACCCGTTGCGGCCTGAGCCACGGCCTCGGCAATGCCCTCGGCACCCTCAGCCCAAAGTTGCGCCGGCGTGGTGCCAAAAGCCATGGCAAAAGCCAGGAACGCCACCAGACCGCGCTTGGCTACGCCACGGGCAATCGCTCCATGACGACGCCACGAGGCGCGCTGGCACTCGTCCTCAAACATATCCATTTGTCTCCCATTGTCTGCACTTGGAGCATTGCCCAGCGGCTGCCCCACGTCATCGCGCATGTTACGCTCGAGTTCCCCCATCGGGGTCCCCCTTCCCTCCAGAGCCCTATGCACACCGGCGGCATACGCCGCAGCCGCATGCAAGATGGGAGGCGATCCGACTTAACCTTACCGACCCGGGCGCGCCGTCCGATCTGCGACGTGACCATCCCGGGCCAAGAGGAATTACGGTTACTGGTACAGCCGGGGACTTGCACCCCGATTCTCCCAAACACGCAGGAAAACCGCGCATTCGTGCGTCTCCGCACCACCATCTAGGCCATCGATTATTACTGTCGATATGGTAGCACGCAAAAGGGCCCCGCACACAGGCGAAGCCCAAGGTAAAAGCTATGGTTTGCGATAGGGAGGACTGTCGTCGGACCTTGCAAGAACAGCTCGTTTCAAAACTATGCCGGATTACGGGGCTGATTCAGCACTTCGCAACCATATCAACCATTTTCGAAAATCAACGACTCATCTACCTGCGGTTTTAAAAGCGCGAATTTCGGTATGCTCGAGGTTCGGCACTCCAGCCCCGTAAACCGGCATAGTTTTGTTCGGACCAGCCCACGCCGGCGCGACGCAAGGCAAAATGATCCGTTTCCCCCGACCCCAGGAAATCGCTAACGCTTGCCGCCGTGGCTGTTGCGCCAGATCTCGCGGCCCAGCATAAGCGCCAGCACCAGCGCACTCACATAGCCCATAAAGCCAATGACCGGGATACCGAACACAACCGGCTCGATGCGCGCGTAGTACACCACCGACGAACCGATAAACAGGCCGGCAATCACAATTGCCATCGACATGCGGTCGATAATTCCGCCCAGCTGCCGCAGCGCCTTATCGCTGCTCATGATCTGCGTGTTTACCTTAAGCTGGCCGCGCGTGAGCATGCGCGACGCCAAGCCCAGATACTCGGCCGCCTCGAGCGAGCCTTTTGCCGCTCGATAGCTGCTCGCGGCAAGATCGCGCCCCATATCGCGCACGCGCGCATAGGTGCTCTTCTCGTTTTTGATATGCGTCTGGATGATCTGGATCATGTTGACGTTGGGCATGTACTCGGTCAGCAGGCCCTCGAGCGTCACCATGCCGCGGGCGAACATCGTCACCACGCTCGGCAGCTCAACGTCATTCTTACGCGCGAGGTTTAACAGCGAGGTCAAAAACTCGCCGATATCAAGATCCTTAAGGTCAAGACCCGCGAAGTCAGCAACGATAAAGTCCAGATCGGACAAAAAGGCCGAATGGTCAAGCTCGGCCGAGTCGCCGCGCGTCACGGCAAAGCGCATAAGCGAGTCCTTGAGCTTGGGAACGTCACCCTCGGCCACGGCGAAAATCATGTCCTTAACGATACCGCGGTCGTGGCTCGACATGCGCCCGACCATGCCCAGGTCGATAAAGTAGACGATACCATCCTTGAGAATGATGTTTCCCGCATGCGGGTCGGCATGGAAAAAGCCGTCATCGAGCACCTGCGTCGAATAGTCCTCGACAATCGCCGAGCCGATCTTTTCCAGGTCATAGCCCTCGGCCACCAGGCGCTCGGGATCGGCAATCGAGATGCCGTCGACGTAATCCATGACCACGACGTGCTCGGTGCACAGATCCAAGTAGGATTTGGGACACGACACGCCATGCACGCTTTTGTGGAACTCATAGAAATCGTTGAGGTTTTTGGCCTCGGCCAAAAAGTTGGTCTCCTCGCGAAACGAGGCCCACAGTTCCTCGACGACGGCGTGTAAGTCAACAAACTGATCGGTGTTGACGAACTTGGAAACGATGCGCACCACCGAACGGATAATATCGATGTCCTGCGCCATCACCTGCTGCGCACCGGGGCGCTGCACCTTAACGGCCACGTCCTCGCCTGTCACCAGACGGGCACGGTGTACCTGCGCGAGCGACGCGCTTCCGAGCGGGTTGGGGTCGATCGCGTCGAACATCTGCCCCAGGCGCTGGCCGTACTCCTCTTCCAGACAGCGGAGCACTACCTCATACGGCACCGGCTCTACGTCGGAGCGCAGGCGACGGAGCTCGTCGCAAAACCGCTGCGGCAAAATCTCGGAGCGGTTAGCCAGAATCTGCCCCATCTTGACGAACATGGGGCCGAGTTCTTCGAGCAGACGACGCAGGCGCACCGGCGTGAGGTTATCCCATACGCGGTACTTTTTGACCAGGCGAACGATTTGCCCGATGCGTTCGCGACGACCCGCCGGCGTGAGCTGGTATTCCTCGTCCGGCGCCATCGCGTCGGGCTCCTCGGGGACCATATCGACGGCGCGCGGCTTCTTGCGAGCGCCCGAGACGGCGGCCTCGACCTCATCGACAACCGCCGTCTCGTCGCCCAAGGGATCTAGATTGTTGTAATCGGTGGTGGAATCTGCCATCTGCGCTGCTACTCGGCCTCTTCGGTATCCTTCGCATCGTCGGGCTCAACGGACTCGACGGGCACCGAGGTCACGTTGTCCTCGACCGAATCGACGATGTCGCGCACATGGGCCAGGAAGGCCGTGCGCTCGGGGGCGGTCATGACGCGGACCCGGGCAAGGATGAGCTCGTCAAGCACGCGCTGGGCCGCGGTCTCGCCCTGCATGCCCAGGCGGTCGGTCAGGTCGGAGATGGTGCCGCCCGCCTGCTCGAACATATCGGACACGCTGCGGGCGATATCGGGGGCGCCGGCATCCTTGCGGACCTGCTCACCCTTGGTGCCCAGGTCGTCGAGAACCTTCTTACCGCCCTCAACGGCAACGGCGGCAGCGCCGAAGCCCACGTTGATGGCCCCGTTAACAAGCTGATCGAGTTTCATAACCATGGTTGGCTCCAATCATGAACAACTGCATTGGCCTTCTTGTACCCAAGATTGGGCGAACGACACAAAATCGTTTTACCGCCAAGATAGGAATCGAGCGGGGCAAAGCCTTTGACGGCGTTTGCCCCGCTCGTTCGCTGCAAGGTTGTCTTTACCTCACGTTATCGTTCATCGCGAAGGAATTCTTCATGGCACAGCTCGTGGTGTAGAGCACCTTGCCCAGCAGGGCATCGGTCTCCACCCGCACGCGCTCGGCAAACTCCTCGTTGGCGCGGGCGAGCTCGGCGGGCACCTCGGCCTCGGGCAGCGCGGCTACGACAGCGTCAACATCGTGAATCTGCTTGTGGCCCATGCCGCCGACCTTCTCCTGATAATCCTCGACCGCGCGACCGCACTCGTGGAAGCGAACATCGGCCAAGGCACCGATCAGGCGATTTGCCCAATAGAAATTCTCGGACGTCACGCGAGCCTGCGTGTCGGCGTAGTACTGGGGCATGGTCTCGACATTGGCGTACAGCGGCACGAGCGCGTTAAACGAGTTGGAGCCAAACGCCATCCACTGCACGGCGCGATACGCCGGCCGCGCATAGGGACGCAGCTGCAGCACGGCGAGCTGGCTGTTGCGGTTGATACCGATGGGACGATAGGCGCCACGTGTGGCGGGCGTTCCCTTGCTGCCGTAGCAATCGTACTCCGTGCCCTGGTAGTGGCTCGAAAGCACGTACTTGATGTCCTCGATGGTCACCTTGCGCTCGGGCACGCGGCTCCAGGGGATGTCGTCGCTCTCGGGCGTGTAATCGGCCTCGGGACCGTCCCACACATCGCTGGGGTTGAGGCAGCGCTGCATGTACCAGGCGCGCGGTGTGTTGTAGACGTGGTCGCTGTCGCTGTGCGAGCCGAAGGCCTCGCGCGGGTTGAAGACCGCAGCGGGACCGTCGCCCTCGACGCCCAGCGTCAGGTCCAGATGCCACTCGGCCATCCAGGTGCGCAGGTCGGCCGAGCACATGTGGTCAGTCTGGGCGCCCTCGGCGTCATCCAGGTCAAAGCTGTCGATGCCCAGCTGGTTAGGCATGGTCACATAGGCGTCATCGGGCACGCGCTTGGCGATCCAGTGGTGGCCGCCGATGGTTTCGAGCCACCAGATCTCGTCAACGTCACTAAAGGCGATGCCATTGTTCTCGTAGGTGCCGTAGCGCTCGAGCAGGTCGCCCAGGATACGCACGCCGTCGCGGGCAGACTTGGCGTACGGCAGCACCAGGGTCACCATGTCCTCCTCACCCAGACCGCCGGGCTGCGCCGGGACGTAGCCGTCCTCGCCCTCGTTGCCCTTGGCGGGCACGTAGTCGACAAGCGGATCGGCGCCGCGGACGCGCTCGTTGGTGGTGAGCGTCTCGGTTGCGGACATGCCAACATTGAGCTCGTTGAAGCCGGCCTCGGCCCAAATGCCATGACCCGGGACAACGTCGGGGACGCTTGTGTAACGCATGGGATTGTCGGGCAGCTCAACGGTCAGGTGGCTCAGGACACTCGTGTAGACACGCGGCTGCTCGTCGGGATGCACTACGCGCATGCGCTTGGGCTCAAACACCCCGTTGGACGAGTCCTCGTTGCGGGCGACCAGGGTCGACCCGTCATAGCTCGCGTTCTTACCAACCAAAATCGTTGTGCACGGCATGCGCATCCTCCTTGAGCGAAGAAATCAAACGGCAACAGTGTATCGCTTCGGCGCAAAAAGGGCGAAACCGCCGCCCCGGCAGCCCCTGTGGGCAAAAAATGCCAAATATGAGTACTGTCACCAATTTAGTAACAGCAAATTTCCTTGTAATGAGTGCCGGAAATCCCCAATTGTCCAAAAGCAAGACAACGTTATTCCCCATATGTTCAATAAAATGGGCTCCCCGACGAGAATGAATATCGTTAGGGAGTCTAAAAGACGTAAAACATATGTGACTATCTTGGCAACAGTACTCATATTTGGCGTTTTATGACCACGTGGTATATGGCTAACCCCTCAAACAGCCCAAAACGCCTATTTCGATGCGCGCTCCGCCGCCACGATCACGTGCTTGGCGAGAATCGCAGTGGTCACAGCCCCCACGCCGCCCGGCACGGGTGTGATGGCGTTAACGATCGGCTCCGCAGCATCAAAATCGACGTCGCCGACCAGCTTGCCGGCGTCCTCATCCCAGTTGATGCCCACATCGATGATCGTTTGGCCCTCGCGAACCGCATCCGCGCCAATCGTGCGCACACGTCCAACCGCGGCAACAACAATGTCGGCAGAACGGCACTCGGCAGCCAAGTCGCGCGTATGCGTATGGCACGTCGTCACCGTGGCATTGCGAGCCGTAAGCATGGCGGCAACGGGGCGGCCAATCACCAGCGACCGACCAACGACCGCGACCTTGGCTCCATCCAACTCAACGCCGTAATGGTCCAGCAACGCTAGCACGGCCTCGGCCGTGCAGGGAGCAAAGCCCTCGCCACGCCCCGAGAGCGTGGCGAGCAGCGAGGCCGGCGTCATGGAGTCAACCTGTCTCTTATACACATCTGACGCTGCCGACGACTTA
>CABSYS010000036.1:0-10056 GCA_902482045.1 uncultured Collinsella sp. | reverse complement strand
TTCAGCTCCATGCCGGAGAAGGAACGCTCGGACACGATCGGACGGATGATGATCTCGTGGGCGGTCATTTATGCAAGCACCTCCCCGAAGTGAGCGGCGATGTCGGCGGGCATCAGCACGGCGTTGTTGTTGACGAGATCGTAGGTGTTGGCCTCGTCGGCAGTGATGATGAACGTCTTGGGAATGTTGCGGAACGACAGGTAGGCGTTGACGTCCTCATCGCGAACGATGATGGTCAGACGCTTGCCCTCAAGACCGAGAGCCTTGAGCATGGCGACGGCAGCCTTGGTGGAAGGCTTCTCGAAGCCGTAGTCGTCGACGAGCACGAGCTCGCCATCGGCCAGCTTGGCGGACAGCGCGGAGCGCATAGCCAGCTTGACCTCCTTGTTGTTCATACGCTTAGCGTAGGAACGGGGCTTGGGGGCGAAGACAACGCCACCGTGACGCCACTGGGCAGCACGGATGGAACCCTGGCGGGCACGGCCGGTGCCCTTCTGACGCCAAGGCTTCTTGCCGCCACCGGAAACCTCAGAGCGGCCCTTAGCGGACTGGGTGCCCTGACGCCAAGAGGCCATCTGGCACTTGACGATGTGGTGCATAACGTGGATGTTCGGCTCGATGCCGTACACCTCAGCGGCGAGCTCGGCCTCGGCGACCTTCTTGCCCTCGCTGTTCTTTACTTCAAACTTTGCCATTTAAGTGTTCTCCTTGGTATGACGCTGGGCTAAATGAGCTGGGCCCTTAGGCCATACGGATGGCGACGAGACCATTCTTGGCACCCGGGACAGCGCCCTTGACCAAGATGAGGTTCTGCTCGGCATCGATGCGGACAACGGAAAGGTTCTTGACGGTAACGCGCTCGTTACCCATGTGACCGGCCATCTTGACGCCCTTGAGGACGCGCGCAGGATAGGCGCACTGACCGATAGAACCGGGGTGACGCTGGAAGTGAGAACCATGCGTCATAGGACCGCGGCGCTGGCCCCAGCGCTTGATGCGACCCTGGAAGCCCTTACCCTTGGAGGTACCGATGACGTCGACCTTCTCGACATCAGCGAAATCAGCGACGGTGACGACCTCGCCGACCTTGTGCTCCTCGCCGTTCTCGACGCGGACCTCACGAAGGAAACGGACAGGCTCGACGCCAGCCTTGGCGAAGTGACCAGCCATGGGCTTGTTCACGTTCTTGGCCTTGATGTCGCCGAAACCGATCTGGACGGCGTCATAGCCGTCGGTTGCCTGAGTTTTAACCTGCGAGACAGCGCAGGGGCCAGCCTGGATGACCGTGACGGGAACGACGTTGTCGTCCTCGTCCCAAACCTGGGTCATGCCAATCTTGCGGCCGAGAATCATGCTGATCAAGATATGATCCCAACTCTCGCGTGGTCTTGGGACAATGCGTACACCACCGAGCGTACGCCCCTAGAGGACCACTACTTACACGACGTGCTCCCCAGCCTTGTATTGCGTCCGGACTACCTGACAACCCTATTAAGCAGGCATTTTGTCCAGCCAGAATACTCCCCTGGTTTCACACAGCTGTTTAGTATACACGGCTGCGGGCGTATCCATCGAGATTCATATTTCACTCACATTGTTTACGCAGGTAAAGTGCGTGGCACGTTCCCAGTGTGCGGCGGAGGGGGCGGGCCTGAGACATATTAAGGTTGCTGCTCTACAGTCCTGCTCACGACGGAGAGCACATTAAGTGCTCTCCTGTTCGTGCGGAACTCGCGACAACCTTAATATGTCTCAGGCCCGCCCCCTCCGCCGCACACTGGGAACGCCACGTTGATGTCTGCTAAACCTTGCTCGCTCAGGCTAATGACTTTGTTGGGGGTCCACTATTTGCTGGAGGGTGAACTTGCATTGCATTGGCTCGCCTTCTGCTTGTGGCTTTGCCTCTTCGAAATCGAAGATCATGATGGCGCAGTTGGGGAGTTTTGCTGGGAGTTCGAAGCCCTCTGGGGCTGCAGCTTTGATGAATTGGCGGCTGGCGCTGCCGTGGCTTACTGCTAGGAGGGTCTCGATACCATCGGCGCTCATGAGATTGGTGAGGGTGTCTACCATGCGCTCTTGCAGTGCCTGGCTTCCTTCTCCTCCGAAGGGGACCAGGTCCTCGCCCGGATCCCAGACGTCGGTGGGAAGGGCATCGTGGGGACCTTCTTCGAAGGTGCCGTAGCAGCGCTCGATGATGCCTTCGCAGGGCTCGACAGCGGCGTCCGGACCGAGGAGTTCGCATGCGACGAGACTTGCCGTGTCCATGGCTCGGCCTAAGGGCGATGAGACCACTTTGTCGGGGACGACGCCGTGGGCTTTGAGCCATGCGGCTGCTGTCTGTGCCTGTTGACGGCCCAAATCGGTGAGCGGAGAATCGCAGCGACCCTGGACGAGCTTTTTGACGTTGAATTCCGTCTGACCATGACGAAGTAGATATAGACGCTTCATGCTTCCCCTTCTGTATACCTAGCTTTACCGGCGCAGCCCTACTCGTGGGTATGGCCTACGTAGTCTTCGTCGATCGTGATTTTGGCGACCGACTTGGGGTATTCCGATTCGACCCGTTGTGCCAGCGCGTGCTTTAAGTCTTCGGCACTCATCTGCAGATCCGAGGGTCGCACGCAGTCAAAAATCACGTTGGTGTGCGTGGGACCCGGCACACAGCGCAGATCGTGAATTGTAAGACGGCTATCGATCTGTTGAGCCATGGCGTTGATGCGCAAACGCATGCTTGCCAGCTTGGGGTCATCGGTCACGATGGGATCGTAATGGAGCGTGACGATCATGCCGTCTTCGTTCCTAAACGCCTGCTCAATATTGTCGAGCGTGTCATGACTTTCCAGAGGGCTGGCCTCGGCTGCCATCTCGGCGTGAGCGCTTGCGAACTTCCTGCCCGGGCCGTAATCGTGAACCATCAGATCGTGAACGCCCAAAACGCCGGGATAGCTCATGATCTTGTCTCGAATGTGCTTGACCAGCTTAGGATCGGGCGTCTGGCCCAAAAGCGGGCTCACCGTATCCTGGATGAGTTCAAAACCGCTCCAGCCAATATAGGCACCAACGGCAAGGCCGACCCAAGCGTCAAGGTTGATGCCCGTCACCTGCGAAACGATTGCGCACGCCAGTACGGCGCCCGTGGCAAGAACATCGTTCTTGGAATCCTGTGCGGTCGCATGCAGCGTCTCGGACTCAATGCAATCACCGAGCTTTTGGTTGAGGGCCGCCATCCAGAGCTTTACGACCATCGAAAGCACTAGAACTGCCACCAGGGCAAGCGAGAACTCGACAGGTTCGGGGTGGATGATACGCTCAAACGAGGACTTCACCAGTTCAAGGCCAATGAGAAGCACGAGCGCCGCCACGACAAGACCCGAGAGGTACTCGTAGCGACCATGGCCGTATGGATGCTCGGGGTCGGCGGGCTTGCTCGCCAGCTTAAAGCCCAGCACGCTCACGATATTCGAGCTGGCATCGGACAGGTTGTTCATGGCATCCGCCACAATCGAAACCGATCCCGAAACCACACCAATTGCACCCTTCGCAGCACAAAGCGCAACATTGGCGACAATACACACCATGCCCGCTAACGTGCCCACACGCGCACGATCGCCCTGTGCGCGCCTAACAATCCACTCGACCATCTACATCCGCCCCCACGGTACTACCTATATATCTATTGCTCAAACGGATTGTAGTGTAGCCACTTTGTCCTCAAGATACAAAAGGCCGCAGCCCACACGAGCCACGGCCTTGGAACACGACAAAGGGATCGTCCTTTTGTCGCACAGGTTTATGCGCTTACTTCAGCAGCGCTCGCCACTGTTTCGGGCGAATCGGCTCCGTCCCCCGTCGCCCGCCCCTTCGCCGGCACCACGCCAAAGCAGTAGCTCAGCGCCGCAGACACCGCAAATGCCGTGCCGCCGGCTGCGCAGCACCACAGCAGGTTCGAAATGCCGCCCGTGGCAAAGCCAATGACCATGAGGACATTCGTCATGCCGATGGTATAGGCCGTAACGTGGCCCACGGCCGCAACAAGGCCTCCGACGGCGCCGCCAATGGCCATGCACGTCAGGCACCTGCCATATTTAAAGCCGCAACCGTACAGCGCCGGCTCGCTTACGCCACCAAGCACACCCGAGATCGAGTAGCCCAGCATGAGCGCCTTCTCGTCCTTATCCGCAACGCGGAGCGACGCGCCAAAGGGCATGCCCCAAACGGCGAACGTCGCCATCGTCGCAGCGATCAGAATGCACGAATCCGTTCCCACACTCATAAACTGCGCGTAGGCAAGCGATAGGACAACGTTGCTGACGCCCGCGATCTTTAGGAACTCCCAACCCGCGGCAAGCCCCATGAGCGTGAGCAGCGACACGATGCCACCGGAATTGCCAAGCATAAACATAAGCTGGCCCAGCAACATTCCCAGATAGCTGCCCGCCGGCGCCGTGATACACAGGGATACCGGAACCATGACGAGCATGGTTGCAAACGGAACGAACGAAAACGCCACGGCCTGGGGGATAACGCGCTTAAAGAAACACTCCACTCGCCATAGCACGGGCACCGAGATGAGAACCGGAATAACGGTCGTCGTGTAATCGTTGACCGGCGCGGGAAGCAGGCCATACACGGAAGTCATCGATGCCCCCGTCGTCGGTGCGGCATCGACGAGCTTAAGCAGATCGGGCGCAATCAATACGCCGCCCAGCATCATGCCTAGCTGCTCCGAGCAACCGAGCTGGCGGGCGGCCGCCCAACCAAGATAAATGGGCAAAAAGTAGTAGCCGGCGTTATAGAGCCAACTGTAGAACAGGCGATAGATTTCGGAATCGGCAGACCATAGGCCCAGCATGCCTTCGCCCATAATGACGGCGACGGTGCGGAACAACGCCGCGCAGACAATAAACGGCAGCGCCGACATCATGCTTTTGGACAGATAGTCCACCACGGCCATGGCGTTTGATGAAACCGTCGTTGTAAACGAGGTGTTAGAAACTTGTGACACAGGAACCCTTTCCCAATGTGACATGCGGACTGTCCCCTTGTTACATCGTGCTGTACCGACCGATTGCGCGGTACTTTTCGTAGCGGAGGTTTGTGAGGGTCGCGTCGTCGAGCCGCCCAAGCGTATCGAAGGCATCAAATGCCGAGGACATGACGGCGCCGGCGATCTCCTCATGCGACAGGCCCCTATCGTCAACAATGCCGTCGATGATGCCGAGCGCCAACAGATCGGGGGCCGTGAGCTTAAGCGCCTCGGCGGCCTCATTCGCGCGCTCGGTATCCTTCCACAGGATCGACGCACAGGCCTCGGGGCTCACGACCGAATAGGCCGAGCTCGAGAGCATCAGGATGCGGTCGGCCACGGACAGCGCCAGCGCGCCACCAGAGCCGCCCTCGCCTGTCACCACCGAGACAATCGGCGTCTTAAGGCCGCTCATCTCCATGAGATTCTGGGCAATGGCCTCGCCCTGGCCGCGTTCCTCGGCACCGATGCCGCAAAACGCGCCCGAAGTATCGACCAGGCACAGAACCGGTCGACCAAACTTTTCGGCCTGGCGCATCAGGCGACACGCTTTACGGTAGCCCTCGGGATGCGCCATGCCAAAGTTGCGGCGCATACGCTCTTTGGTCGTGGTGCCGCGCTCGATGGCGATAACCGTCACAGGACGTCCGTCTTTCCAGCCAATGCCACCCACCACGGCGGCGTCATCACCAAAGTAACGGTCGCCATGCAGCTCCACAAATCCGTCCAAGCCCAGCGAGATCATCTCACCCGCCGTGGCACGATCTGCCGAGCGGGTCTGCTTGACAATCTCGAGCGCGGTTTTTGGTGGCGCCGAGCGCTTAAACAAGTGTCCCAGCTTTTTGCCGCGGCGACCCGTATGCACGATTTCATGCGGTGCCCCCAGGCCGGGCGCGTGCCCTTCGTGCAGCGCCAGCAGCTCGCCTACCGTGAGCGCAATCTCGCCACGCGGAACAACGGCATCGCAAAAGCCGTGCTCCATCAAAAACTCGGAGCGCTGGAATCCCTTGGGCAGTCGCTTGTGCATGTTCTGCTCGATCACGCGCGGGCCGGCAAATGCCGTCAGGGCATCGGGCTCGGCCAGGATAATGTCACCCTCCATGGCAAAGCTCGCGGTTACGCCTCCGGTCGTGGGGTCGGTGAGCACCGTGATATACAGGCCGCCCACCTCGCTGTGGCGCCTAACCGCCGCAGAAATCTTGGCCATCTGCATAAGCGAGGTCACGCCCTCTTGCATGCGCGCACCGCCCGAAACGGTAAAGCCGACAACTGGCAATCCCAGCTCGGTCGCACGCTCAAATGCGCGACAGATCTTCTCGCCCACCACGGAGCCCATCGAGCCCATCATAAAGTTAGCGTCCATAAAGAAGAGCGCGGTATCGCAACCGCAGATTTTGCCCCTGCCGCACACAACGGCATCGCGCTCGCCCGAACGCTCGCTCACGCTCTTGAGCTTATCGGCATAGCCGGGAAACGAGAGGAAGTCCTCCGACGCCAGATTGGCATCCCATTCCTCAAACGTGCCCTCGTCGACCGTCATGCGCATGCGCGCGCGACCGCTCACGCGGAAGTGTTTGCCGCAACGAGGGCAGACCTCGAGGTTGTCGTGTAGGCGTGCCTCATCGATCACGCGGCGGCACTCCGGGCACTTGATAAACACGTGGCGCGCGGGAAACTCGGCGCACGACTCGGTCATCGGCCCCTCGAGGACGTTGACCGTCTTCGCTTTTCTATTCATCAGCATAGAGATGCCCCATCAGATCAGTGTGGTACATGCCCGACAAGAACTCGTCGTTTGCCAGCACGTCGAGCTGAAGCTCGCTGTTTTCGCTCACGCCCTCAATCACGAGCTCGCCCAAAGCCGAGCGCATCTTGCGAATGGCGCCGTCACGCGTGGGCGCACACACGATGAGCTTGCCGAGCATGGAGTCGTAGTACGGCGGAACGTTCGCACCGGTAAACATGGCGGAATCCCAGCGCACGCGCGGACCACCCGGCACACGTAACGCGGTGACCGTTCCACATGACGGCAGAAAGTCCGGCGTTTCGGCATTGATGCGGCACTCCATGGCGTGGTTGCGGACCGGCATGTCCTCCTGCTCAAAGGGCAAAGGTTGGCCGGCCGCCACGCGCAGCTGCCACTTGACCAAGTCGGTATCGGTCACAAACTCCGTAACCGGATGCTCCACCTGCAAGCGCGTGTTCATTTCCATAAAGTAGAAATTGCCATCGTCCGAATACAGGAACTCGATGGTACCGGCTCCTTCGTAGCCGACGGCACGAGCCAGGTCACGCGCTGCCTTGTGCATGCGAGCACGAATGTCGTCGTGTCCGTCGAGGCACGGCGCGGGGCTCTCCTCGATCAGCTTTTGGTTGCGGCGCTGCACCGAGCACTCGCGCTCGCCGAGCGAAAACACATGGCCCTGCTTATCGGCCATAATCTGCACCTCAACATGGTGCGCCGGCGCGACGAACTTCTCCATGTAGCACTCGCCGTCGCCAAAAACGGCCTCGCCCTCGGCACGCGCCTCGATAAACGCCTTTGCCGCATCTTCCACGCGCTCGACCTTGCGAATGCCGCGGCCGCCACCGCCGGCACGCGCCTTAATAAGCACGGGGCAGCCAATGCGCTCGGCCTCGGCCGTTGCCTCCTCGGGGCTTTTGAGCAAATCGCAGCCCGGAACGATGGGCACGCCCGCCGCGGCAGCCGTTCGACGTGCGGCGTCCTTGTCGCCCATGCTGTCGATCACCTCGGCCGAAGGACCGACAAACGCCAGACCGTACTTGTCGCAGTCGCGCACGAAACTCGCCTTCTCGGAAAAGAAGCCATAGCCGGGATGAATTGCCTTAGCTCCCGACTTTACGGCACAGGTGAGCACGGCATCGTCGTTGAGGTAGCTCTCGGCAAGACGCGGGCCGCCGATGCAATACGCCTCGTCGGCAAGCTGCACGTGCAGCGCGTCCGCATCGGCCGTGGAGTAGACGGCGACGGTCTTGATGCCCATATCGCGGCACGCGCGGATAACACGGACCGCGACCTCGCCGCGGTTGGCGATGAGCACTTTGTCGAACATGAAGCCTTCCTTAACTTTCGTGCATGAGTGCAAAAGACATGTCGGCGCGGCAGCAAACCTCACCGTTGACGCTCGCAGTACCCGTCGCAAAGCGGAACGGCCCGCGCGCACGCGTGATGGAGCACACCAGATCCACCGTGTCGCCCGGGCGCACCGGACGCTTAAAGCGCACCTTGTCCAGACTCGTATAGAACGGTGTCGCGCCGCGCGCTTCCTCATCGCCCATCAGCAGCACGCAGCAGTTTTGGGCGAGCATCTCGCACTGAATCACGCCGGGGACGACCGGGTTTCCCGGAAAATGCCCCTGCAAAAAGTACTCGTCGCCCGTAATCGTGATCTTGCCGTGGGCCTCGTCACCCACCAGCTCGGCTTCGTCAAGCAAAAGCATCGGCTCGCGATGCGGTAACAGTTCTTTAAGCTCTTCTTTGTTCATGGATATCACCTATCCGATTCTCATGAGGCAGCTGCCGAACTCCACGAGGTCGCCGTCGGCCACGCAGATCTCGAGCACCTCACCGTCCGCCTCGGCCGTCACCTCGTTGAGGACCTTCATGGCCTCGATGATGCAGAGAGTCTCGCCGGCTTTGACCTTGGAGCCCACGTGCACAAACGGTTCGTCGCCCGGCGCCGGGGCAGCATAGAAAACGCCGACCATGGGAGCGGTCACCTCGGTGCCCTTAGGCTCCGGTGCGGCGGCAGGCGCCTGCGCGGCGGGCTCCGGCGCGGCGGCAGGCATGGCGACAGGAGCCACCGCCGGAGCAGTCACGGCACCCGGCATAGGCATGGGCACGGCAACCGGCTGTGCGGCGCTCGCGCGCTCGAGTTCGACCGCGGTGCCATCGGGCTCCTCAACGCGCACGCGCGTGAGGCCGCGGTCCTCCATAACATCGGCTATCTCGGCAAGTCTTTTGGAATCCATGCTCTAGCTCCTCGTATATCTACGCAGCGCGATGGCGGCATTGTGTCCGCCAAAGCCCAGATTGGTCGAAAGCGCCCAGGTAAGGTCGGCGCGAACCGCTCGATTGGGCGTGTAATCAAGATCGCAGACGGGATCGGGCGTGTGGTAGTTAATGGTCGGGGGCACCACGCCCTGCTCGAGCGCCATGGCACAGGCCATGACCTCGATGGCGCCCGTAGCACCGATCATGTGGCCGGTCATCGACTTGGTCGACGAGACGTGCGCGGCGCGTGCCGCGTCCTCGCCGAGCGCACGCTTAATGCCCGCCGTCTCGGACGAATCGTTGAGCTTGGTCGAGGTGCCGTGGGCATTGATGTAGAGACCCTCGGAAGGCTTGACGTCACCCTCGGCAACCGCCAGCGATATCGCGCGGGCAATGCCGGCAGCCTCGGGATCGGGGCTCGTGATGTGATAGGCATCATCGGTGTTGCCGTAACCCACGACCTCGGCATAAATGTGCGCACCGCGCGCCTGCGCATGCTCCATGCTCTCGAGTGCCAGCACGCAGGCGCCCTCGCCCATCACAAAGCCGTCGCGGTCTGCATCGAACGGGCGGCAAGCCGTCGCGGGATCGGGGTTGGTGGTCAATGCGCGGCAGGACGTAAAGCCCGCAACGGCATCGGGGATAATTGCGGCCTCGGCGCCGCCCGCGAGGATCGCGTCGGCATAGCCGTGCTTTATGGCGCGGAACGCCTCGCCCACCGCATGGGCCGAGGTTGCGCACGCGGTCACCACGGGCAGGGTCGGGCCCTTTGCCTTGTGGCGGATTGCGATATTGCCCGATGCCATGTTGGGGATCATCATCGCGATCATATAGGGCGATGCGCGGCGGGGCCCACGTTCGGCAATCGTATGGACGTTGTCGACGAGCGTCGTCATGCCGCCCACGCCCGAGCCCACGTAGACGCCCAGGCGCTCGCGATCGATGGCGCCTTCGACATCAAAGCCCGCATCGTGCATGGCTTCGTCCGAAGCCGCCATCGCAAACTGAACACCTG
>CABSYS010000035.1:0-10137 GCA_902482045.1 uncultured Collinsella sp. | reverse complement strand
TGTTTGGTGCGTAGTCGTAGGCGAGGGTGATGGAGTCGAGTGGCTGGTCGTCGATCAAATAATTCATCGTCTGAGGTTCAAGGCTGAAATGGGGGAAGCATCCATCAATCGTTCCGAGCAGCGGTAACTTTGACCGCCAACTTCCGGTGGGAATTGCATATTCGTAGAACACGCCACGGCAGACAAAGGAGAGCGAGGTGGCACGCGAGCCGGCGTCGATCATCCCGCAAAGATCGAAGGGCGAGGCGATACCAAAAGAAAAGGGCGTGATGACGATAAGGAAGAGCATCACGATGGGTATGGCGAGAATGGCGATGACGTTGCGACCGGTGGAATGAGACGGCTTCATATGCGCTCCTCGAGACAAAGATCTGTTGAGGATAGGCAGAAATGGATATGTTCAGGGACCAATTCAAGTTTAATCTCATGGCGCGAGATGGTCGACCGTTAGCGTCGAAAACCACCACAAAGGTGCCTGTCCCCTTTGTGGTGGTGGGGAGTGGACGGCTTCTTTTGGTGATAGTGTTAGCTGGAGGTATCATTAGGGCACATGGCGCGGGTTTGCATTGTGGGGTGTTTTGCCGTGAGCCGTTCTGCCCGTATTGGATTGATTGTTTTAGCGCTTGCGATCACCGTGGTTGGCATGGGTGCTGTCAGCATGGCGTTTCTACCTGCCGCAGTGACGGAGCCGGTGGTCAAGCCTGTGATTCAATCTGTCGAACTTCTGACCGGCGACGACAAGCCCGAGGCCATTACCGTTGATTTTGATGAGCAGCCGGCTGTGCTGGGTATTAGCAATTATCCGCGTATTCAGCTTGGGGCCATGCGCTATACCACGGATACAAGCCTGATCGATAGGACGTCCGAGCTACTCAAGGGCAAAACATTTAAGCGTTGGTACGGATATGCGTCCTATCGGGCAAAAGCGAACGACATGGTTGGCGGATGCCACTCTTCCATCGAGCTGGACACTGCAAACGGCGCAAAGTTATGTGATGTCTCGTACGATCCGGGCTACGAGGGCAATGAGGGTCCGGGCATCTACATCATGGACGGCGATGTCGCCTATGTCATGGAGGGCGACCAGACCGAGCTCAACGATTTTATGGGTCAGTGTATCCAAGATGCCTATAAACAGACCTGCTTGCCTGACCCGCAGACTGCACGCGATAGTGGGTCTGCCCGTACATGGCTGTTCGAGGATGAGATGCCCTGGACCGTCGAATCGGGAAGTATGGGTTCGGCGAAGGAGTAGAGACCGCGACCACCACAAAGGTGCCTGTCCTCTTTGTGGTGGTTTTCGGTCTGTCTCGATCTGTAACATCTTGGCCGCTAAAAGTGGGCCTGGTGTTACAGATTTAGATTTTTGATCCGGGTGTCTTCTGTTTGTCTCAATCTGTAACATCTGGAGCCGTAGACAGTCGCTAGATGTTACAGATTGAGATAGTAAGGGGACGAGGCCGCAGCGGGTGAGCGTGCCTGCCCCCTATCTCTTAATCACTCATAAAATCTTATATATAGAGACTTAGATTTATGTATAAGATCGTACAAAGCTGGCAACAATACTTCTCGAACAACGTGAAGCCGCCCCGTAGGGCGGCCGCCCCAAGAGAGGTGATTCCATGAGAATCGATAAGCTAGCAATGACGTCGCGCGAGGCGTTGCAGACCGCCATGAGCACGGCTGCCGACGCGCAGGCCGGTGCGGTGGAGCCGATTCACCTGCTGTCCGCCCTGCTTGGTGCCGGCGAGCGCAATATCTCCGTGATCATCGAGCGCATCGGTGCCGACCCGGCCCAGCTCGCACGCTCCACACAAGATGCCATCGACCACGCGCCCAAGGTTTCGGGCGAGGGCCAGCAGATGGGCCTGTCCAACGAGCTCGTCCGCGTCATCGAAAAGGCCGAAAAGAAGGCCACCAAGATGGGCGACAGCTTTGTGGTGACCGAGCATCTGCTCATGGCACTTGCCGAGGACAAGGGCGAGGCCGGCCGCGTGCTGCGCGATGCCGGCGTGACCAAGGAGCGCATCGAGCAGGTCTACGAGGAGCTGCGCGGCGATGACCGCGTGACGTCTGCCGAGGACAAGACCCAGTTTGAGGCCTTGGAGCAGTACGGTCGCAACATCTGCGACCTCGCCCGCGCCGGCAAGCTCGACCCGGTCATCGGCCGTACCGACGAGATTCGCCGTACCATCCAGGTCCTGTCCCGCCGCACCAAGAACAACCCCGTGCTCATTGGCGAGCCGGGCGTCGGCAAGACGGCTATCGTCGAGGGTATCGCCCAGCGTATCGTGGCCGGCGACGTGCCGAGCACCCTGCGTGACCGCGACCTCATCGAGCTCGACATGAGCGCGCTGGTCGCCGGCGCCAAGTACCGCGGCGAGTTCGAGGACCGCTTGAAGGCTGTGCTCAAAGAAGTGCAAAAATCCGAAGGCAAGGTCATCCTGTTCATCGATGAGCTTCACACCATTGTGGGCGCGGGTGCCACCGAGGGTTCCATGGACGCAGGCAACATCCTGAAGCCGGCGCTTGCCCGTGGCGACTTGCATGCGATCGGCGCGACCACGCTCGACGAATACCGCAAGTACATCGAGAAGGACGCGGCGCTCGCCCGTCGTTTCCAGACCGTGATGGTCAGCGAGCCTACCGTCGAGGACACCATTTCGATTCTGCGTGGCCTCAAGGAGAAGTACGAGATCTTCCACGGCGTACACATCACCGATAGCGCGCTCGTGGCAGCTGCCGACCTCTCCGATCGCTACATCGCTGACCGCTTCCTGCCCGACAAGGCCATCGACCTGGTCGACGAGGCCGCAAGCCGCCTGCGCATGGAGCTCGACAGCATGCCGGTCGAGATCGACGCCACCACGCGTCAGCTCACCCAGCTGCAGATCGAGGAACAGGCGCTCATGAAGGAGACCGACGACGCCTCCAAGGAGCGTCTGGAGGCCCTGCGCCAAGAGATCGCCGAGGTCCAGGAAAAGCTCAACGTGCAAAAGGCCGGCTGGCTCAACCAGAAGAACGCCATCGATCACGTGCAGGAGCTCAAGGGCCAGCTCGATGAGGCCAAGAGCGAAGAGGAGCGCGCGACGCGCAACGGCGACCTGGGCCGTGCGTCCGAGCTGCGCTACTCCGTGATTCCGGGCCTGCAGCAGCAGATTCAGGATTCCGAGGCCGCGCTCGAGGCACAAAAGCAGCAGGACGGCGAGGGCCTCAACGAGCAGGTGACCTCCGATGAGATCGCCGAGGTCGTGAGCGCCTGGACCGGCGTGCCCGTGTCCAAGATGATGCAGGGCGAGCTCGACAAGCTGAAGGGCTTGGAGGGTGAGCTGCATAAGCGCGTCATCGGCCAGGACGAGGCCGTCTCCGCCGTCGCCGCAGCTGTGCGCCGCAGCCGTGCGGGCCTCTCCGATCCGGACAAGCCCATCGGAAGCTTCTTCTTCCTGGGTCCTACCGGCGTGGGTAAGACCGAGCTCGCCAAGGCGCTTGCCGAGTGCCTGTTCGACGACGAGCGCGCGCTCGTGCGTATCGACATGTCCGAGTACATGGAGAAGTTCAGCGTCCAGCGTCTGATCGGTGCGCCCCCGGGATACGTGGGTTACGACGAGGGCGGCCAGCTCACCGAGGCCGTGCGCCGTCGTCCCTACTCCGTGATCTTGCTCGACGAGATGGAGAAGGCCCATCCGGATGTCTTCAACGTGCTACTGCAGGTGCTCGACGACGGTCGCCTGACCGACGGTCAGGGTCGCCAAGTGTCCTTCAAGAACACGATTATCATCATGACGTCTAACGTGGGCTCCAAGGCTATTGCCGAGCTTTCCGGCAAGGACGAAGAGGAGATGCGCCATCAGGTCGACGCCGCCATGGCTCAGACCTTCCGCCCCGAGTTCCTCAACCGTATCGACGATATCGTGGTGTTCCATCCGCTCGGCATGGCGCAGATCGAGAAGATCGTCGACATCCAGCTTGCCGACGTCCGCGCACGCCTGGCCAAGGAGCGCATGACGCTTGCCATCACCCCGGCGGCCAAGCAGATGCTCGCCGTGGGCGGCCTGGACCCCGTGTTCGGTGCCCGTCCGCTCAAGCGTCTGGTCCAGCGCGAGGTCGTGGACGCCATCGCCGCCGCTATCATCGATGGCGCGGTGCGTGAGGGCGATCAGGTGACGGTCGATGTCGACAAGGACGGCGGCTTTACCGTCGTGTGCGACAACACGCCGGCGGCCACCTACGAGGTTCCCGACGCCGAGTAGATTTATGGGACATGCCTTAAAATCTGCCAGCCGTTTCTAAACGCCAAGGGCGGCGGATCCAATTGGGTCCGCCGCCCTTTTTCGTGCGACAATCGATGTTGTTGAACGGATGCGATGCAAGGAGATATGCAGATGAAAGACGAGATCAAGACAAGCGCGCCGGCGACCGATGCCGCACCCGCCGCACCCAAGCCTGCGCCCAAGCCGGCGCCCAAGCCGCGCGACCCCTACATCCGTGCCGAGAACGAGGACGACGACGGCTACGATCCCTACAGCGATCGCCGCCCCGAGCGCGAGCCGATGTTCGAAGCCGACCCGTGGCGCTGAGTGCCACCCAAAAGGCCACCAATAAGTTGCGGTGAAATAGGGGCTGTTTTGCGGTCTGACCAGCAAAAACAGTCCCTATTTCACCGCAACTGCGTTAGGGATGGGGTGTTGGGCGGCTGTCTTCGGGCCGACTAGTCCTGGGCTTTGATGCTCGGCAGGAGAATCTGGGCGAGGTAGTCGGTCTCGAGTTTGGTGGCGGCGTCGGCCTTGCCGTCTTTGCCGACCAGCACGTTCTTGATCTGGCTATAGGTGTAGCGGTTGCCGGTCGTAAGCTCGACAAGCTCAATGGCCATGTCCATGGGGTAGGTCGACACGGGGTCATGCGTGCGTCCGTTGATGGTCTGGGGCACCACATACGGATAAACGGGGCCGCTGGCATAGACGGTGCAGCCGTTGCCGAGGTTTGCCGCACCCAAAACCGCGTCGCCTTCATCGGGCGTAAAGCTCTCGCCCTCGCGCACCGCGACGAGCGTCACAATCGGCGTATCGCTGTCGCCGGCAAGATAGATGCATAGCGTGCTGCCATTTTGCCAAGTCTCGACCTTGCCGTACCACTCGACGGGGATATCGAGCTGGTAGAGGTCGGTTGCCTTGTGGCGGGCGTCGGCATCATGGGCCGCCTGTGCCTTTTGCGCGCTCACGGCATTGACGGCGGCGTCGCGTCGCGCGGTTGCCGCCTGCTGGAGTACCTTTGCGACCGCGGCGGAATTCACCCCGCCTTCCTCGGCATACTTGGCGGCGGCATCGATCTGGTCGTCGGTCACCGTGTCGGCCGAAGGCACCTTAAGCTTAAAGGTGGCCTGGGCACTCAAATCCTGCCCATCGCTCTTAATGGTGACTTGCGCCTTGGTGGTCGGCACGGTATAGACGGTGCCGTCGGACGCGATGGGGGAGGCGGCAATGGAGAGCGTGTAGTCACCGGGTAGCAGTTTGATGCCACGGCCGTGCTCGTCAACATAGAGTGTTTCGCTCACGGAAGAACCGTCGGAATCCTGCCCGCTCACCTGCACGGGAATCTTGGAGCCGGCGGAACAGTCGAGCCCCGCGGCGTGTACGCCAATCTGCACCGACATCATCGTGTGGGCATTGGCGGCGGTGATGGCAGCCTGCTCTTGCCGGTATCCGTTCCAGGCTGCGTAGCCTGCGCCGCCGGCGACGAGCGCGACGGCCACAACGCCGGCAACCATCAGGTTGCGGCGCTTGGGCGACATCTTGCGATGACGAACCTCGGCTTCGTGTGCCGAAGGAACGGACGGTAGGGGAATATCGCCCATGGCGATGGTCTCGTCCACGGCAGGCGCGGAGCCCAGGCCGGGAAGCTCGCGGGTCAGCGAATCTTCGGCCGGCAAGCTGTCGAGTAAGATGGTTTCCTCGCTCGTGTCGGATTCGGGCTGGTCGTTGACCTCGCATTCGGATTCCTCGTGCCCCGCCTCGTCTTCGGCGGGCGCGACGCCATCGTCTTTTGCATCCCGATCATCGGGCTGCGCCTCGATTTCCGGCTCATCCCGCACATCAACGCTCGGATCGTCAAACGCAATCTCGGCCAGCGCAATCCGGTCTAGGCTCTCCAGGGCCTCAGCGCAAGCTTCTGCATCTTGGGCCGCATCCTCTTGGCCCGTCGTCTCATCTTTCATATATCCCCCAAGCTCAATATCGGGACAACACTGTACCCAAAAACGGGACCCTATAGAGCCGCCGCATGATTTGAAATCCGATTTTATATATGCGCATGTTTTTGAATAGATGAATAGAGACGCAACGACAAAAGCCCCCGAAAAGCGAGCGAAACGCTTTCCGGGGGCTCTGCGAGACATTGGATTGAAAAGCCTGGCAGGTGGGCCTATGCCCAAGTGCCAACAGCGACCAACATGTTACTCAGCGTGCGCGTAATCAACCTTGGCGCGGCGAGCGGTGGCCTTCTCCCAGTCGCTGGTGCCCTCAAAGACATCCTGCTTGTAGGGATTGCGGCCGAGCTTCTTGGCGCGGTAGGCGATGTAGATGATCGCGGCGACGTTGGCGATCAGCGCAGCGATCGAGACCGCGGTAGCGGCGCCGGGGTCGAGCGTGGAGTGGGTTACAAAGATGGACTCCTCCTGGAAGTACGGGAACACCTGGGCAAACATGCACCAAATGGCCAGCGTAAAGGCGCGGTTCTGGATCCAGCCGCCCTTGTTCCAGATAAAGGCGGCGACGGTGGGCGCCAGCAGCAGCGCAAAGCCGCAGAACCAGGAGTGGGTGGGCAGGCAGTTGTAGGTGTAGCAGAAGTTCCAGATATCGTAGGCGATGATGTAGACCCAGGTCATGTCGGGCCACAGCATGTCGGTCTTGTCCTCGGAGGCGTAGACGCTCCACCAACCGGTCATGCAGAAGATGTTGATGAGACCGGCGATGCCGTTGAACACGTTGTTCCAGCCGGCCAGCTGCGTAGCACCTTCGGAGGTGACCCAAGTGGACTGGCCCAGGACAAAGAAGTGATAGGCGCTCTCGAAGTCGGACACGACGGCGATCAAGATGTTGATGGCGACGATCACAAACGGCCACGCGCGGAACCAATGCGCCTTACCGATCTTTCCCCACTGGTACTTAATGGCAATGAAGCCCCAGCAACCGGCCAGCGCCGCGTATACCTTGGCGTAGTGGAACCAGCTGTTCTGGTACACATGGGTGGGGTTGGTGAGCGCCCACTCGGCACCCTGCGAGACGCCGATGGCGATGGCGACGCAGTAGATGGTCATGACCAGCGGAGCCACGCCAAAGATGATGGCCGCGCCCAGCTTGGTGCGGCGGCCGACCTCGTTGAGCACGATCAGGCCAATAAAGACCATGGCCCAGCCGGCCCAGTGGATAAGGGTATCGCTACCCCAAACATCGAACAGCATGCTGCTCTCCTTTCACACGCCCGCGGCCCCTCTTCTGATCGCGGGCAGTTTGGCCAAATGTCGTCAGTTCTGGGGCATGCGCTCCGGATACTTGGCGGTATAGCCCTCGATGTGGAGGGTCGAGGCGATGATTTCCTTGACCGTCTCGTCGGGCACATCGGGGTGCGTGCGGATATACATCAAAAGACCCATGATGAGGGTGTAGAACGTTTCGTAGACATGGTCGATGCGCAGCTCGTGATGGGCGACAAAGTCCACCACGGTGGTGTCGCAGATGTACTGAGCCACGCGCTGGACCACGTTGTGCAAAAAGCCGCCGTAGAGCGCGCCGCTGCTTGAGGTGAGCGTACTCGGCAGTTCGTGGCCGCTGGCGACCAGACGCTTAAAGAGCGGGGCGACGGTGTCGAGCGCGCCCTCGATGTCACCGACGGTGCGGCCGGCGTTCCACTGCTCGAGCTCGGAGATAAAACCGTCGATCGCCTCGTCCATAACGGCGGTGACGGCGGCGTCCATGTCGGCGAAGTAGTGGTAGAACAGCGAGCGCGTGCAGCCGGCTCGTTTGGTCACGGCCGATACCGATAGGTGGGACACGCCCAGCTCGGAACTCACGGTGCGCACGGCGGCGAGGATCTCGCGACGGCGTTCGTCGCCCGTCAACCGCTTTGCCGCGCTATCGGATGCGGGGACGGCGTCGACCACAGAGGTATCTGCTGCGTTGTTGCCCATGTTTTGCCGCCTTTCATCCTCTTTTGCCTGACCGTTCGCCTAACAGTCTTGAATATTGTTGACGGTTCGTCAATACTATTTTTGACACAATGTCAACAATGGCGGGTGAACGGCATGGGGGCATGCCCGGCCTGCAAAAAAGAGGGGTGCTGCGGTCTCGCCGGGCTGTGGCAAGAGAAGGGACAACCATGATTCTCAACGGACCGGGAATTAGCTACACCGAGCCCGATATCGGTTCGGAGTTCGTGCCGCCGCTGCCGGAGCATCCGCGCGAGGCCATCGTCAAGCTGTGTGAGCACTGCACCAACCGTCTGCTGCATCGCGACGAGCTGCTGGGCTACGAGTACTGGTCGTTTGCCGAGGCCGCGACCGACGAGCAGGCCGAAGTGCTCTGCAAGATGAAGATGCGCCGTCCCTACACGCTGTCCGAGATGGTCAAGCTCACCGGCATGCCCGAGGCCGATATCGAGAAGATGCTCGACGACATGAGCTACACGGGTCTGCTCGAGTACAACTGGGAAAATCCCGAGCGCGCCAAGCAGTGGGTCCTGCCCATGCTGGTGCCGGGTTCCGCCGAGTTCCTCAACATGCGCGTGGGCCAGCTCGAGGAGCACCCGGTCTACGCCAAGTTCTTTGAACAGGCATCCAAGGGCCCGCTGTCCAAGGCCACGCCGATGGTGCCGCCCGGAGGTGCCGGTATCGGCATGCACGTCATTCCGGTCGAGAAGGCCATCGATGCCGCAAGCACCTCGGTGCCGATTGAGCATATTGAGCACTGGCTCGACAAATACGAGGGTAAGTATGCCGCCAGCACCTGCAGCTGTCGCGCGAGCCGTCGCGTGATGGGTGAGGGCTGCGCCGACGACCCGGCCGATTGGTGCATCGCCGTGGGCGATATGGCCGACTACGTGGTCGAGACCGATCGTGGCCATTACGTGACCCGCGACGAGGTTTACGACATCCTGCGCCAGGCCGAGGACAACGGCTTTGTGCACCAGATCACCAACATCGACGGCGAGAACAAGATCTTCGCCATCTGCAACTGTAACGTCAACGTGTGCTACGCCCTGCGCACCTCGCAGCTATTCAACACGCCCAACCTGTCGCGCTCGGCCTATGTCGCCAAGGTCGAGAAGGACAAGTGCGTTGCCTGCGGTCGCTGCGTTGAGGTGTGTCCGGCCGGCGCCGCCAAGCTGGGCCAGAAGCTCTGCAGCAAAAAGGCGGGCGGACGGGTCCCCGAGTATCCGCGCCAGGAGCTGCCCGATGCCACCAAGTGGGACCACACCAAGTGGTCGCCCAACTACCGCAACGACAACCGCATCGAGACGCATGAGTCCGGCACCGCTCCCTGCAAGACGGCCTGCCCCGCGCATGTCGCCGTTCAGGGCTATTTGAAGCTCGCGGCTCAGGGTCGCTATGACGAGGCCCTAGCACTCATTAAGCGCGAGAACCCGCTCCCCGCTATCTGCGGCCGTGTGTGCAACCGCCGCTGTGAGGACGCCTGCACCCGCGGCACCGTGGATCAGGCCGTGGCCATCGACGCCGTCAAGAAGTTCATTGCCGAGCAGGACCTGAACGCCGCGCACCGCTACGTGCCCGACGTTGTCCAGCCGTCGCTGCAGGGCCCGTGGCCGCAGAAGATCGCCATCATCGGCGGCGGCCCCGCGGGCCTGTCCTGCGCCTATTTTCTGGCAGTGCAGGGCTACAAGCCCACCGTGTTTGAGAAAAACGAGCGTCCCGGCGGCATGCTGCGCTACGGCATCCCTTCGTTCAAGCTCGAGAAAAACGTCATTGACGCCGAGATCGACATTCTGCGGGAGCTGGGCGTTGACATCCGCTGCGGTGTCGAGGTCGGCAAAGACGTCACGCTGGCCGAGCTGCGCCGACAGGGCTACCGGGCGTTCTATATCTGTCTCTTATACACATCTGACGCTGCCGACGACTTAATAGGTGTA
>CABSYS010000034.1:0-10310 GCA_902482045.1 uncultured Collinsella sp. | reverse complement strand
CTGCGCATGTCTCGTGGGCTCGGAGATGTGTATAAGAGACAGGTAAACGGCTCGCCCAGGCGCGCCACGACGGACACGTCAACAGATCGGCGGCGCAGCACATCGCGCTTGAGCGCGGCGCCGGCGGCGTCGATGGCGCGCTGACTGCGAATCACGCGCACACGGCAACCCTCGGGCATGCTACGGGGCACGCGGCACTCGATGATATCGCCGGCTGCGGCATCATCGGCGGCAATGGTGGTCAGGAATTGGTCGAACTCATCGTCGTGGCGAAGCTCCAGCAGGTCGCCTTTGCCCACGGGCTCAAACAGCTCAATGCGGGCGATGGCGGCGCGGCGACGGCGGTCGTCGGGCTTGAGGCCACGCACATCGCGGTTGGCCGGGCGGCTGCCCAGCACCGTGCCCACGATCTGGCCGCGGTTGTTGGAGCGCTCGTAGCTCATCATCTCGTCGCCCGAGGTGCCGTCCTGATAGGCGTGCGTAAAGTCGCGGTTGAAGCAGCGCTTGAGCTGGCGCTGGCGGGCGGCTTCCTCGTCCTTGGCAACGGTGGCTCCGGATAGCATGTCGTCAATTTCGCGACGATACACATCAACGATGGAGTACACGTAATCGGGCGCCTTCATGCGGCCCTCGAGCTTGAGCGACGCGGCGCCGGCGTCATACAGACGGCGAACAAGCTGCGAAGTGTTGGTGTCGCGCGGGCATAGCGCACGCTCGCGGCCGGCGGGGGAGAGCGCGCGGCCGTTCTCGTCGATCAGCTCGTAAGGCAGGCGACAGGGCTGAGCGCACATGCCGCGGTTGGCCGAGCGGCCCGCCATGGCAAAGCTCGACAGCAGGCACAGACCCGAGTAGCAAAAGCAGATGGCGCCGTGGCTAAAGACCTCAAGGTCCACATCGGGCGCGGCATCGTGAATGGCGGCAATCTCGTCGATGGAAAGCTCGCGCGAGAGGGTTACGCGGTCGGCGCCCTGCTCGCGGCACCAGATAGTCCCGCGGTCGTCATGGATGTTCGCCTGGGTCGAGATATGCGTCTCGATGCCGGGCATGGTGCGCTTGACCTCAAAGAACAGACCCCAGTCCTGGATGATGAAGGCGTCGGCGCCCAGCGTGGAGCAGCGATGGATGAGTTGCAGCGCATCGCCCATCTCGGACTGCTTGATGACGATGTTGACCGTGACGTAGACGCGCGAGCCGGCCAGGTGTGCAGCACGGCAGGCCTGCTCAAAGGCCTCGTCGGTAAAGTTGGTGGCCTTGCGGCGGGCGTTGAAGCTTCCCATGCCGCAGTAGATGGCGTCTGCCCCGGCAGCGAGTGCGGCGGCAAAGGGCTCGGGCCCTCCAGCGGGCGCCAAAAGCTCGGGTCTGCGGTTGGTGGTTCGACTGGCGGTTGCGGTCATATCCTGCCTTTCAAAATGCTCAGATACTCAAAAGTATAGTGGTGCTGTTGCGGCGGACGAGCCCTGTGGCCCAAGCAGGATAAAGTCTTCAGCAGCCCTTGCAGCAAAAATGATCCGTTTTCCCTCCGTCCCCTATGGATTGCCTGATCCGATGGGGACGGAGGGAAACGGATCATTTTGAGCTTCACCGTCCGGTCGTGCCGTTCAGCGGCTGACAGGCGCCGTTGGGCGATAAAATATTCTCGCAACGTGATAATAATCTTGCATCGCGCGGAAACCTTGAGTACTATCCCAAATCAAGCGCGGTGTTCAGACCGAACTGTGCCTCCCGGTGTGAACACCGCGCTCACGCTCTCTCAATTGATCGTAAGGAGATAAACATGAGCAAGACCGTCGTGTCTTCCGATAACGCACCTGCAGCCATCGGCCCGTATTCCCCCGGCATCCAGACCGGCAACATGGTGTTCCTGTCCGGCCAGCTGGGCATCGACCCCGCAACCGGCAAGATGCCCGAGGGCGTCGAGGCCCAGGCTAAGCAGTCCCTTGCTAACGTCGAGGCCCTGCTGACCGCTGCCGGCGCCACCTTTGCCGATGTCGTCAAGACCACGGTCTACCTGGCCGACATCGCCGACTTCGCCGCCGTGAACGAGATCTACGCCTCCAAGTTCGAGGCTCCGTTCCCCGCGCGCAGCGCTTTCCAGGTTGCCGCCCTTCCGGCTGGCGGTCTGGTCGAGATCGAGGTCGTCGCCGCTCTCTAAGGGGTTGGCAACAACTAAACATGACATGCAAAAAGACCCTGCAGTGCGTGTGAACTGCAGGGTCTTTTGTCAAGCGATGCGACAAAAATAATCCGTTTCCCTCCGTCCCCAAGGGATAACGTTTAGCCCTCCTTGCGGACTTTTTGCAGGTAGCGGTAGACGCTGGGCTCCGAGATGCCCAGCGCGGTGGCGGCGCAGGCTACGGCGCCCTTGAGCATGAACACTCCGTTGCCGTTGAGGTGGCGAATGACGTCCACGCGGTCGCTCTGACCAAGCGACGCTACATCCAGCCCGCGCGCGCTCAGCAACTCGGCAATGCTGCGGTCGATGAGCTCCTGTGTGGACTCCGAAAGGCTTTCGACCTCGATAGACGCGGGCTCCGCCTGCCTTGGCACAGCGTCGAAGCACGCCATGAGCTGCTGAGCCATGGCGTTGATGGAGCGCACGGTCGAGAGGTCGGTGTTGACGCAGAGCATGCCGACGATCTCGTCATTCTCGCGGATAAAGTACGTCGCCGACTCCAATGTCTTGCCACCGGCACCGCGGCCCTCGTAGCCCGTAATAAACGGCAGGTCGCGATACTTGGCGTCGTGCATGATCTTGAGTGCCAGATCGGTGGCGGGACCGCCGACCTTGCGGCCGCTCACGATGCCGTTGCGAATATCGACGATGGCGTGGTCGGGATCCGAGAAATCGTGCAGCACGATCTCGCTGTTTTTGCCGAGTATCTGCTCCAGGAAATCGACCATCGGCAAAAAGCGACGTACGGTCTCGTTCACGGGCAACTCCTTTTGGTTCTATCGAAGTGTTCATAACAATTTTTTATCATGGTAACACGCTGCTCATCATCTCGTATATCCGCAGGTACATTGCGTAATACAGACGAACGGTAGGAATTTAGCGGTAAACGGTTGACCAAAAGAAAAGTTAGATGTTATTTTAACCAGACACTTTCCTGACCTGCGGAAATGCATTGTCTCAGCTCAAGAATAGTCTGATAACAAAAAATTATTATTGAGAATGAGAATCATCTTTAATACGATATGCAACGAAGGCACAACCTCAACCCCGCACTGCGTCACAATAGAGCGTTAGATGCGAAAACAACTACTTCGAGGATTGGTGGTCAAATGACCCAGGAGACGGTTACGAACGGCACTGAAGCCCTGTTCACTCGCGAAGGCATGCCTCCCGTTAAGGAAATGATCCCGTGTGCCCTTCAGCACGTACTGGCTTCGTTTGCCGGTATCATCACCCCGGCTGTCATCATGGCCGGCGTCTACGGCTTTAATAGCCAGCAGAGCACCGACATCATCCAGGTCGCGCTCATTCTTTCGGCAATCGACACGGCCCTTCAGGCCTTCGCTCCCTTCCGTCGCATCGGCGGCGGCCTGCCCATCGTCATGGGCGTTTCGTTCGCGTTCCTCCCGGCCCTCCAGGCCATGGGTGCCTCGGGCTTTAGCTTTGGTGCGCTGCTGGGCGGCGAGATCGTTGGCGGTGCCGTCGCGGTCCTCTTTGGTCTGGCCTACAGCAAGATTAAGTGGCTGTTCCCGCCCGTCGTGACCGGTACGGTCATCTTCTCCATTGGCGTCTCTCTCTATCCCACGGCTGTCAAGTATATGGCCGGCGGTATGGGTACGCCGCTGTGGGGCACCCCGCAGGCCTGGTGCGTCGCTCTTATCACCTTCGCCGTGGTCTTTGCGCTCGCCAACTTTGGCAAGGGCACGCTCAAGTTGGGATCCGTGTTCTTTGGCATGATCGTCGGCATGATCGTTTCGATCCCCTTTGGCATGATCGACTTCTCCAGCGTCGCCACCGCTCAGGTCTTCGCCCTTCCCAAGCTCATGCCCTACGCGCTCGAGTTTGATCCCGAGGTCTGCATTACCCTCGCTGTCGTGTTCCCCATGGTTGCCATCCAGGTTATCGGTGACGTTTCCGCCGCCTGCCTGGGCTCCATCGACCGTATGCCCACCGAGCGTGAGCTCTCCGGCGCTATCGTGTCCCAGGGCCTCACCTCTATGGTCGGCGGCCTGCTGGGCGGTCTTCCCACCAGCGCCCTTGGCCAGAACGTGGGCATCATCTGCTCCAACAAGGTCGTCAACAAGTGGGTCTTTGTGATCATCGCGGCCGTCTTTGCCATCGCCGGTCTGTTCCCGCAGCTCTCTGCCGTCCTTTCCGCTATCCCGCAGCCCGTCATCGGCGGCGCGACCGTCGGCGTCTTTGGCACCATCACCATGAACGGTGTGCGCATGTTCACCCGCGAGGGCCTCACGCAGCGCACCACCACCATCGTCGGCACCTCGGTCGTCTTTGGCCTGGGTATTTGGATGGCCAGCGGCTGCCTCGCCGGCGAGGGCATGCCCACCTGGGTGTCCACCGTCATCGGCTCCAACGCCGTGACCCCCACCGCCATCATGGCCATTGTCCTTAACCTGATCCTTCCGCAGACGCCGGTCGTGGCTCAGCACATCGATGCCGCCAAGGATGCCGCTGTGGATCTGGTCCTGCCCGAGAGCAAGAAGTAACCAATTCGGTGCTATTCGCCGGCGGACGCATCGCCTCGTCCGCCGGCGCCATGCGGCGCCAAGCCGCACTTCAAAGGGCTTGTCCCTTTGGTGAAGCGTTGACGGGAGAGGGCCCGTTTCCGGTGTAGGCCGGCGCTTCGCACTTCCGCCATGTCAGAGGTGTCAAACCCCGCCCCTGATGTTGAAGGGAGCATTTATGCTTCTGGTCGCTAACGGTTCCGTCTTTACCCGCAACGCTCAGACTCCGTTCATTCCCAACGGTGCGGTCGCCATTGACGGAGATACGATTGTCGAAGTGGGCCCCGAGCGCGAGCTCAAGGCCAAGTACCCGGATGCCGAGTACGTCGACGCCCAGGGCAACCTCATCATGCCCGGACTTATCAACTGCCACACCCACATCTACTCGGGTCTGGCCCGCGGCCTTGCCATTAAGGGCTGCAACCCCACCAACTTCCTGGAGAATCTTGAGCAGCAGTGGTGGAAGATTGACGACAACCTAACGCTCGACGGCACCAAGGCCAGCGCCTATGCCACGATTCTGGATTCCATCCGCGACGGCGTCACCACGATCTTCGATCACCATGCGAGCTTCTGCGAGATTCCGGGCAGTCTCTTTACCATTAAGGACGCCGCTCAGGAGCTGGGCATGCGTTCGTGCCTGTGCTACGAGGTTTCCGACCGCCGTGGCCAGGAAAAGTGCGATCAGGCTATTGCCGAGAACGCCGAGTTTGCCCAGTGGGCCGCCAAGGAGCGTCGCGAGAACGACAACCACATGATCGCCGCCATGTTTGGCGGTCACGCCACCTTTACGCTTTCGGACGAGACCATGGATAAGATGGCCGAGGCCAACAACGGCCTGACCGGTTTCCACATCCATGTGTGCGAGGGCATGAATGACGTGTGGGACTCCCGCCTCAACCGCGGTGGCATCAGCCCCGTCGAGCGCCTGCTGCAGCACGACCTGCTCGGTCCCGACACCATGCTCGGCCACTGCATCCACGTGACGCCCGCCGAGATGGATATCGTCAAGGAGTCCGGCACCTGGCTGGTCAACAACCCCGAATCCAATATGGGAAACGCCGTGGGCTGCGCCCCCGTGCTCGAGTTCTTCCGCCGCGGCATCCCCGTGTGCATGGGCACCGACGCCTACACCCACGATATGCTCGAGAGCCTCAAGGTCTTCCTGATCATTCAGCGCCACAACGCCGCCATGCCCAACGTGGGCTGGTGCGAGGCCATGACCATGCTGTTCGAGAACAACGCCAAGATGGCGAGCAAGTACTTCGATCGCAAGCTCGGCGTGCTCGAGGCCGGCGCTGCCGCCGACGTCATCGTTATGGACTACAAGCCCTTTACGCCGCTGAGCGAGGAGAACATCGACGGCCACATGCTCTTTGGCATGATGGGCAAAAACTGCCGCACCACCATCATCAACGGCAAGGTCCTGTACAAGGATCGCGAGTTCGTCGGTATCGATGAGGAAAAGATCAACGCGTGGACCATGGCTGAGTCCAAGAAGCTCTGGAGCACGCTCAACGATCGCGCCTACTAATTCACAAGTAGATTCGCGTGCGTCGGATGTTTCGCCGCATCCGACGCGCGTATAGGCGACCTCCGCGGGGTCGCCGGCGCTGTGCTAGCGCTACACCGTATTTGCGCCCGCCGCGCGGTCTCGCCGGGCGTTACAGAGAGGAGCTCACTATGAGCGACATCATGAGGCCGATCCCGTTTTCGCAGCTGATGAACTGGATCATCGAGGAGCACAAGACCCAGGGCGCCGTCTTTGGCGTGCGCAAGATGGTCACGACCAACCAGGAGGGCGCGCTTCCCATTTTTGACGAGCGCATCGAGACTCCGTTTGGCCCGGCCGCCGGCCCCAACACGCAGCTTGCCCAGAACATCGTGGCATCCTACGTGGCCGGTTCCCGCTTCTTTGAGCTCAAGACCGTTCAGGTTATGGACGGCGAGGAGCTCTCCAAGTGTGTGAACAAGCCCTGCATCGTGGCGCAGGACGAGTGCTACAACTGCGAGTGGTCGACCGAGCTCGAGGTTCCGCAGGCCTTTGCCGAGTACGTGAAGGCATGGTTCGCCTGCCACCTGATCGCTCGCGAGTACGGCCTGGGAAGCCCGGACGGTTTTGTCTTCAACATGTCCGTGGGTTATGACCTGGAGGGCATCAAGAGCCCCAAGGTCGATGCCTACATCGAGGGCATGAAGGACGCCAGCGGCTCCGACGTCTGGAACGAGTGCCGCGCATGGGCGCTCGCCAACCTGGACAAGTTTGAGCATGTCGACGCCGCGTTTGTCGAGTCCATCCCGGCACGCGTCTCCAACTCCATCACCGAGTCTACCCTGCACGGCTGCCCGCCGGCGGAGATCGAGCGCATCGCGACCTATCTGATCACCGAGAAGGGCCTCAACACCTACATCAAGTGCAACCCCACGCTGTTGGGCTATGAGTTTGCACGTCAGCGCCTGAACGAGCTGGGCTTCGACTACATCGTCTTCGATGACACACACTTCCGCGAGGACCTGCAATGGGCCGACGCCGTGCCCATGTTCGAGCGCCTGATTGCCCTGTGCGCCGAGCGCGGTCTGGAGTTTGGCGTCAAGCTCACCAACACCTTCCCCGTCGACGTGACGAGAAACGAGCTGCCCTCCACCGAGATGTACATGTCGGGCCGTTCGCTGTTCTCGTTGACCATCGAGGCCGCCCGTCGCATTACCGAGCAGTTTGATGGCAAGCTGCGCATCAGCTACTCCGGCGGTGCCACGGTCTACAACATCCGCGCCCTGTATGATGCCGGCATTTGGCCCGTCACCCTGGCGACCGACGTGCTCAAGCCCGGTGGCTATGAGCGCTTTAGCCAGATGGCCGGCGAGTTTGCCGATCTGGATGGCAAGCCGTTCGCGGGCGTCTCGCTCGAGGCCGTAACCGCGATCCAGGCTGACTCGCTCACCAACCCGCTCTACAAGAAGCCGCTGCGCCCGCTGCCCGACCGCAAGGTCGCCGGCAAGAGCCCGCTTTCCGACTGCTTTACCACGCCGTGCCGTACGAGCTGCCCTATCCAGCAGGATATTCCCGCCTACCTGGCGGCTGTTGACGAGGGCCGCTACGAGGATGCGCTCAACATCATCATCGAGCGCAACGCTCTGCCGTTCATTACCGGCACCATCTGCCCGCATCCCTGCGGCCGTGCCTGCGAGCGTGCGTTCTACGAGCCCGAGGGCGCCCAGATTCGCGCCAGCAAGCTCAAGGCCGCCCGCGAGGCCATGACCGCGGTGCTGCCCAAGCTGCGCGCCCAGGCCATCGCCAACGACGGCGAGCGCAACGTTGCCGTTATCGGCGGCGGCCCGGCCGGTCTGGCGACGGCGTTCTTCCTGACGCGCGCCGGCGTGCCCGTCACTATCTTCGAGGCCAGGGATTCGCTCGGCGGCGTGGTCCGTCACGTGATTCCTGAGTTCCGCATTGCGAGCGACGATATCTCCCACGACGCAGAGCTCTGCCTGGCCTTTGGTGCTAAGGTGCAGCTCAATGCCCGCGTTGATTCCATTGACGAGCTCAAGGCCCAGGGCTTTACCGACGTGGTCGTGGCCACCGGTGCCTGGATGCCCGGCTCTGCGGGCCTGGGAGAGGGTGCCGAGCTCGACGTGCTGGAGTTCCTCGAGGCCGCCAAGAAGGGCGAGAAGCTCGGGCTGGGCGAGGACGTCGTAGTCATTGGCGCCGGCAACACCGCCATGGACGCGGCTCGCGTGGCCAAGCGCCTGGCTGGTGTGAAGAACGTGCGCCTGGTGTATCGCCGCACCAAGAAGCAGATGCCCGCCGACGAGGAAGAGCTCGATCTTGCTCTTGCCGACGGCGTTGAGTTCTGCGAGCTGCTGGCGCCTAAGGCGCTCAACGGCGCCGTGCTGACCTGCGACGTCATGGAGCTTGGCGAGCCGGATGCAAGCGGCCGTCGCAGTCCCGTCGCCACGGGCGAGACCGTCGAGCTTTCCGCCACCACGGTGATCTGCGCCGTGGGCGAGGGCATTGATGCCAGCCTGTACGATGCCGCGGGCGTCGAGCACGACCGTCGCGGCCGTCTTGCCGCCACATCCACCGGCGTCGAGGGCGTCTGGGCTGCGGGCGATTGCCGTCGCGGTCCTGCCACCGTGGTTGAGGCCATTGCCGATGCCGCCGAGGTCGCCCGTGCCATCGCCGGCGTGGACTTTAACAAGTACGCCGATTGCAACGAGCAGGCCGGCCGCGAGGACACCTGCTACGAGCGCAAGGGGTCGCTGTGCCGCGACAAGCGCAACTGCACCAAGACTCGCTGCCTGGGCTGCGGCTCGGTGTGCGAGGTCTGCTGCGACGTGTGCCCCAACCGCGCCAACGTGGCCATTAAGGTGCCGGGCCTTGCCAAGCACCAGGTCGTCCATGTCGATGGCATGTGCAACGAGTGCGGCAACTGCGCCGTGTTCTGCCCCTACCAGGAGGGCCGTCCCTACAAGGACAAGCTCACCCTGTTCTGGAGCGATCAGGACATGGAGAACTCCGAGAATGAGGGCTTCCTGGCCGTGGACGAGGATCACTTTAAGGTCCGCGTCGCCGGCACGGTCCGCACCGTCTCGGTCGATGCCGTCAACACCGGTCTTCCCGAGGCCGTCCGCCTGACCATCAGGGCCGTGCGCGACAACTATTCGTACCTTCTTAAGAAATAGGCGAGTCTCTTATGGCCAAATCCATTCAACATAACGTGGCCTACGTTGCCTGCGGAAGCGGTTGTGCTTCCGCAGGCGGCGACGCCCGTTGCAGCGAAGGCTGCATTGGCTGTGGTGCCTGTGTCACGGCCTGCCCCCACGGTGCCATCGTACTGGTCGACGGCGTCGCCCGCGTGGACCGCTCCAAGTGCACGGGCTGTGGCCTGTGCGGCATGGCGTGCCCGCAGCGCGTGATTGCTTTCGTTCCCGGCTACCAGAACATCCTGGTGCGCTGCAACAACACGGATAAGGGCGCCATTGCCCGCAAGATCTGCGACACGAGCTGCATCGGTTGCGGCATGTGCGCTAAAAAGTGCCCCGCCGGCGCTATCCGCATCGAGGACAACTGCGCCCATATCGACGGCGCGGACTGCCTGTCGTGCGGCATGTGCGCCGTCGTCTGCCCGCATGGCGCCATCCACGACCGCACCGGCATCGCCGCCGGCGTGTAGAAGGGAATCACCATGGCACAGGAATTCACTTTTACCGTTAACGGCGTTGAGCGCACGACGACCCAAAACAAACCGCTGCTGCGCTACCTGCGCGACGACCTGCACATTCACTCTGCCAAGGACGGTTGCTCCGAGGGTGCGTGCGGCACCTGCACCATCCATGTGGACGGTGCAGCCGTCAAGGCGTGCGTGCTGACCACCGCTCTTGCCGCCGGCCGCAACATCGTGACCGTCGAGGGCCTGCCCGAGGACGTGCGCGAGGCCTTTGTGTACGCCTTTGGCGCCGTGGGCGCCGTGCAGTGCGGTTTTTGCATTCCCGGCATGGTCATGGCGGGCGCAGCGCTCATCGCCGAGGACCCCGAGCCCACCGAGGAGCAGATCAAGTACGCCACTGTCTCTTATACACATCTCCGAGCCCACGAGACATGCGCAGATCTCGTA